>JAYYHB010000358.1:0-5096 GCA_036157095.1 Pseudomonadota bacterium | reverse complement strand
GAAGAGTTCTTTTGGTAAAACCCTCGATAGTAGTACTCGGACGCATATCCTATGTTGTAAGAAACATCGGCACTTGCGACAGAGGTCGCTCCCAACGAACCCACAGCGATTGCTGCAGCGGAAATGGCTTTAGTGAGTGTTTTCATTGTCTCTCCTGACAGATTGAGTAGTTTGCGGAAACTATTGTTCACGTGCTTTAAGCGTCAACCCTCTCACGTCGAGTGACGCCTTAGAGCTGTAGTCTACGCTTTCATGTCTGCTTTTTGAAGCAACATACGGGCCAACTTTTGGTAATGTCTGCCTCTACGCACCAATAAAGGGCTTATTGTTTGTTTTCATTGACTATTTTTTCAGCAGGGTAGCGATACAGGGTCTTTGAATCGCGCGAAAAGCGAATGATTAAAGCCCTTGTCCGACGAGGCGCACTACAAAGGTGCAGGATGCCGCCTAAATGCCGCTAATTTAGTGCAAATTAGCATGATTGAAAGCCTCATGCAGCCATGTTCCACCATAGCGTTATTGCCAAAAAAGCGGTCACTATGAATGCTTTATCACTCTGCGATTCTTACTGTACTGCATCCACCATATAGACGACCGCGTCAGCAAGCTCATTATCCGAGCAGGACATGCACAAGCCTTTGGCTGGCATTGCGCCAATACCGTTTAGCGTGCTCACCATCAACGCGTCCATGCCCTTAGAAATACGCGGCGCCCAAGCGTCCACATCAGCAAAAGTCGGAGCGCCACCAACACCACCGGCGTGGCAGGTTGCACAATAGGTGTCATAGACCTCTGCACCGCCCAGGGGTGCGGCTGGTTCGGCGGCCACAGCGACTTTTTCTACCGCAGCACGGTTTAACGTACCGTATGGGGCCAAACGCGCATCA
Source organism: Pseudomonadota bacterium (assembly GCA_036157095.1). Classification (GTDB taxonomy): domain Bacteria; phylum Pseudomonadota; class Gammaproteobacteria; order Pseudomonadales; family Azotimanducaceae; genus UBA4421. The sequence continues at coordinate 4,209 of JAYYHB010000358.1, read as the reverse complement.
ATTTCATCATCGGTGCCCGGAGGAAGCGCGTTGGCAGCAAGAGCCAGTAACGCGGTGAAAACAATTGCGACGAATCTCATTCTCAAGAGATTTCTCCTTTATTGATCCGTATAGATTGAGCGGTCAGTTGGGGGTAGACCCCGGACGATCCTTAAGCATAACTCCGCTATGAGGGTCGTAGGCAAACCGCGATGTTTGCATCTTTACCGGGTCCAACGGCGAGGGAGTATAGCCTCACCCACGAGTTGCGTCGAATAACTCTCGACCGATCAGCATACGACGGATTTCACTGGTTCCTGCTCCAATCTCATACAGCTTGGCATCGCGCAATAAACGCGCTGCTGGGTAATCATTGATATAACCGTTACCGCCTAGCGCCTGAACTGCCTGCAGAGCATGCTGAGTAGCCCGCTCCGCTGCATAGAGTATGCATCCAGCAGCATCGATTCGAGTTGTACGATCAGCGTCACAGGCAGCCGCCACAGCATACACATAAGCTCTGGCCGCGTTGGTTTCGGTGTACATGTCTGCGATTTTTGCTTGCATAAGCTGGAACTCGCCAATGGGCCGTCCAAACTGTTTGCGCTCATGCACATAGGGCATGGCGACATCAAGAGCAGCACGACTGAGTCCAAGTGCTCCACCTGCTAACACCACCCGTTCATAGTCAAGGCCACTCATCAGGATACTAACGCCCTGACCCACTTTGCCGAGAATCTGACTCTTCGAAACACGGCAATCTTGAAAGATCAGCTCTGCTGTATCGGATCCACGCATGCCCATTTTGTCTAGCTTGCCGCCTGTAGTGAATCCCACCATGTCTTTCTCGATAAGAAACGCTGTGATGCCTTTCGAGCCCAATGTCGGATCAACTGTTGCGTAAACGACCAACACATCGGCTCCGGGGCCATTGGTAATCCACATTTTATTGCCATTAAGAACGTAATCGTCGCCGTCATCGGTAGCGCGAAGACTGAGGCTCACCACATCAGACCCTGAGCCCGGCTCACTCATGGCAAGCGCCCCCAGATACTCACCTGAGACCAACTTGGGCAAGTAATTCTGGCGCTGCTCCTGCGTGCCGAAACGTACGATTTGATTCACGCATAAGTTTGAATGCGCACCATAGGATAGACCAACCGAACCCGATGCCCGACTGATCTCCTCTAGGACAACGGTGTGGGCCAAATAGCCCATGTCGACGCCACCGTATTCGGGAGGCACGGTCATACCCAGCACGCCGAGATCACCCAACCGAGGCCATAGATCCCGAGGGAACTCGTTGTCACGATCGATCTCTGCCGCTCGCGGGGCAAGTTCGTTAGCACAAAAGCTCGCTACGCTGTCCCGCAGCTGACCAATCGTCTCGCCGTGTCCAAAATCGAAATCCGGTAATAGTCGCATTGTGTAATTCCGCTCGCCCCTTCCGACGCCCATGATAACCGATATTGCTCTGCGAGGAATTTGAACCCAGGAAGGACGGTGTGCTTATCACCTCGACAATGACTTTCGCTACCACTCTTGTACGATTTCTCAGTAACAACCCAAAGAGAGTCCACAGTAAAGACGTCGATCGCGCAGTGTAGCTTGAGATTGCGTTCCTGGGTTGGCCTCTAGGTTTGGCTCATCACATCAACCCCTGCTTCTGGGTCCAGTTCAGGGTCTCATCAAGTGCCTTGGCCAATTTGCTGATCAGTTCATCGATTTGCGCTTCGGTAATGATAAGCGGTGGACAAATTGCCACGACATCGCCGAGATTACGCAGCACCAGACCCGCTTCATGACAGGCATTCGAACAGTAACCACCCACGCCATCGCTAGGCTTAAACGGAGTGCGAGGCTCGCGGCAGCGAACGAGTTCCAGAGCTGCGATTAGCCCCTTGCCTCTCACTTCGCCAACGAGCGGGTGATCGACAAATGATTGCAAACACCGCTGCAGGATGTCGCCCATTTTTTCAGCGTGCTCGAAGATCGACAGCTCTTCCATGATTTCTAAATTACGCAGCGCTACGGCCGCACAAACTGGATGACCTGAATAGGTAAACCCATGGGAGAAGTTACCGAGCTCACCCGAACGATCTGCGAATGCTTGATACATGCTTTCCGGTATCAGCACGGCACTGATCGGCAAGTAAGCAGAAGAAAGCGCCTTGGCAATACTCATGGTGGTTGGACGAATGTCCATGGATTGTGCGCCAAATGGCTTACCCGTGCGCCCGAAGCCGCAGATCACTTCATCGTCGATAAAGGCAATATCGTACTTGTCGAGCACCTGCTGAATACGTGGATAGTAATTTTCCGGAGGTACGATGACTCCACCCGCCCCTAAAATGGGTTCTGCGATAAAGGCTGCTACCGTTTCCGGCCCTTCGGCTTCGATCATTTGCTCAAGGTCATCTACCAATCGCTGCAGAAAGTCACTCTGTGATTCTCCAGGCATTCCTTCACTGTAGTAATGCGGTGACGTGGTATGCAGGATGCCGGGCATGGGCAAGTCAAAGGCTGCATGAAAGGGAGGCAGACCTGTTAGTGAGCCACTGGCAATGGTTACCCCGTGGTATCCACGTTTGCGAGAAATGATCTTTTTCTTTTCCGGTCGACCAAGCGCGTTGTTGTAGTACCAGATCAGTTTAATCTGAGTGTCGTTAGCGTCGCTGCCTGAGAGTCCAAAAAACACCCTACCGGCATCGAAGGGCGCCATTTTCTTCAGCTTGTCAGCCAACAACACAGAGGGCTCATTCGTGCGGCCTGCAAATAATTGTGAATAATTCAGCTTTCGCATCTGGTCATAGGCCACCTTGGCCAGCTCCTCCTGACCATAGCCAATCGCCGTACACCAGAGGCCTGACATACCTTCGAGATATTGCTTGCCCTGATTGTCCTTAATGTAAACACCGTTGGCACTCTCCAGCACCATAGGACCCTGCTGTTGGTGTTGTGCAAGATTCGTAGAGGGGTGCAGCAAATGCCGCAGATCCATCCCCTCTACTGATTGATCGGGGTATTCATTGTGGGTTGCAAATCTTGAAATCTCAGTCATTTATTTTCTCCCGAAGAGCGTCTAAGCGATATCGGACTTCGCTGGTCAAATCAGTGATCTGGCACTGAGCGAAAACTCCTCCATTACCGCATCGGCATAGTCGATGCGCCCGGTCAGAGCTTGCGGATCACCATGACACAGGTGTAGACACGCCTCTGCCATATGCTCGACCGGCGTTACTCTATCTTCGTTGCTTTCATTGATTAACTTGTGATGCATGACTCCTGGCGTTGCCACCAAGCCTGGTGAAATCACATTAACGGCAATGCCCTCGTCGTAGACTTCTTGCGCTAGGCCCGTGGTAAATCGTTCTAGGGCCGCCTTACACATGCCGTACACCGTGGCGCCTCTACCTTGCGTGGTTTTCTCAGGGTGCAGGGCAGCATGTGAAGATACATTAAGTATCCAGCCTGACCCTCGCTCCCGCATGCCAGGCAATACCAGTTGTGCCAGCTCAAACGGAGCCCATACCTGCACATCCATCATCAATCGAAAGCGCTTTTCTGGGAAATCGGTCACCGGGATAAAATAGGTAATGGCGGCGTTGTTAACCAAAATATCAACAGCGCCATAGGCTTCCATAGCGGCATCCACCAGGCGCTGTCGATCCTCCCCCAGAGCTAGGTCCGCTTTAACGGCGATAGCCTCACCACCAGCTGCCAAGATATCGGCGACGGTTTCATTGATCGATCCCGGTAGGTAGTGGCCTCCACCCTCTACTGTTCGGGCAGCGACTACGACCCTTGCACCTTCCATGGCATAACGTCGCGCCAGCGCGTCGCCAATCCCTCGGCTAGCGCCTGTAATGACCGCTACCTTGCCGGCTAACACACCGTTCCTGTCTACTGCTGACATATTGCCGCCCCTTAGTCACTCGCCTCGCTGAGAGTATGACAGTCGTTGTACCCGAGATCCCAGTCCGGTGAAAATCTCATAAGCAATGGTTTGTGCTTGGCTCGCAACTTCCTCAACGGACAAATGAGGGCCAAAGATTTCGACCCAATCGCCCTCGTCAATCTCACAAGTTATCGCCGTTTCATCGGCTAGCTCAACAACCAGGGAATCCATACTGATGCGACCGACGATGGGCAGTCGGTAGCCCTGAAAAAAAACATGGCCTTGGTTAGACAGCAGGCGGGGCACGCCATCGGCATAGCCCGCGCCGATTG
>JAYYHB010000357.1:0-2567 GCA_036157095.1 Pseudomonadota bacterium | reverse complement strand
GCTTACCGAGGAGCTTTTAGGCTATCTGGCTGAACACCTCTCACGACAAAAGATTCCTCGCTCTATCGACTATATCGCACAAATGCCGAGGCTGCCTACAGGCAAGCTCTATAAGCGGCTGTTGCGAGATCAATACTGGGGCGAAGGAGAATCACGCATCGTCTAAACCGAAGCCTGCCGCAAAGCTCATGCATTGGTTGCGGCAGGGAATTTATCGCGCCTTTGGAGACCTTATCGTTCGTAATCAGCGCCCATTTCAAACACGGTTTCAAGATTGATCAGCGATTTTCGGCGTCCGTCGATTACGATAGGTTCGTATTCAACGCGTGAAACGAATTTCTCCAGTAAATCTCGGTGCTCTTCTCGGGTCCTCTTTCCGGTCACACCCTTTGGTTCGCCCTCAAGGTACGTTCCCTCCAGTATTGTGGCCTTACCATCTGGGCTGATCTGATATCGATACCGATAACTCATGTTATAACCTTCAGCAAAGGTCATTCTCTGCATTTTTTTTGGCAAACAGTAGGTATTTCGACATAGGGTCTCGCGATCTTCATAACCTGCTGGCCAAATGCGCATGGCGCACTCGTCCCCAATACAGGCAAGGCAAGCCTTTGCGAAGCGCTCGCGATTGGCCACTGCGGTATTAAGCCCATCGCGAGTGAGCAGCTTCAGCTCACAGGAAAAACTGGGTAAATTTTCAGGGAAAGATGCGCCAGCACTGCTGAAGTTGGCATGGGTCAGATTGAAAATTACACCGAGACAAGTGATAAGGAATCTTGGTTTCATCGAACTCTCCGGTTTTTGGGTGGATGAATTGTTGCGACGCCTAGCAAGAGGGTCGAACATATTTGACCTTCTTCGTCGCAGGTATATTTTATCTACGACTGTTAGTCATCTTGTCGCTGGCGATAACCAACGGTTTCACTCCACGGTATTTAGAATGCGACATAATGATGCAAGAAAACAGGTCCTATGATTAAGAAAGTGTTGCGCGGATTTTCGGCGTTTCGCACAAACAGTCGTGAAATAGCCTAACCGTCAGTGGTCTCTAGAATGATCTGTTGCGCTAGCAAACGATCAACGTCGCTTTTCTCGTAGCCAAGCTCGCCCAACACCTCTCTGGAATGTTCTCCAAGCTGAGGGGTATGGGCATATAGATTGCTCGGTGTTTGTTCGAACTGAGCAGCTGGCCGCGGTGTCCTAACCAATCCGGCGTAAGGATGCTGATAGGTAAGCAGTGCACCCATCGCTTTCACCTGAGGATCCTCCGGTACGTCTGCGCGGGTGTTTATGTGTGAGTAGGGCACATCCTCTTCTTCAAACCGCATGCACAACTGCTGCGTTGTGAACCTTGGGTATGCCGCATCCATTAGTTCTCGGAGTTCATCGCGATGCTCGAGTCGAGCTGCAGCATCTACGAATCGCGGATCCTCAATCATCCCTGGTAGATCCAAGGCTCTAAAGATGCCGAAAAACTCGGCTTCCTGTACGGGCATGCTCGCTATCCATCCATCCTTCGTCTCGTGAAGGAACACCGAATGATCGAGCGGTGCGACAGTTTCGACACCTTCCTCGAGAAAAGTGAAATTGTTCATCGTGTCAGGCCACAAAAACGATAATGCAGCGTCAAGCATCGAGATCTCAACACGCTGTCCTTGGCCACTGCGCTCGGCTCGAAACAGGGCTGCGACGATGGCCTCCGCGGCGGTAAGCGAAGTGATTTTGTCGCATACCAAGCTGTTGACCATTTCCGGCTTTCCATCGACGCGTAGTGCCGTGAACCCAGATATTGCCTGTATGACGGCGTCATAAACGCGCCGGTTTGCGTAGGGCCCAGAAGACCCCACACCGTTGATAGAGGCATAAACGAGTTTTGGGTGGTTTTCGCGAAAGGTGCCGAATCCCAATCCCAACCGATCCATAACCCCAGGTCGAAAATTCTCCAACGCGACATCTGCAGATAAAATCAACTGGCGTGCAATCTTTTTGCCTTCATCTTTTTGCAAATCGACGGCTAGGCTTCGTTTATTGCGATTCATGCTGGTGAAGGCGCTTGCCATTCCGCCGCTTTGGGGAAATCCTCCTCGCATTAAGTCACCGCCAAGTGCTTCGATCTTGATTACATCGGCGCCCTGATCCGCCAGCAGCGAACCGGCAATAGGGCCTGAAAAAATCGCTGAAAAGTCAGCGACTCGAATCCCCTGCAAAGGGCCTGTTCTTGTTTGTCATAACTCGATGGGCAGTTCCATGTAACGCTCCCCAGTGCCACATTTTGCAAATTCAGCAAACGGAAGAGCAGACCAAGCTCTGTCTCCTAAGAAGGAGTTTGCATTAGCGACAAAATAGATTGCCCCTTGGGGCGGCGCTCAATCGTCTAACGTTACGCTTCTGTCAAATTAGATTGAGTCCTCACAATCTGAAAGACATTCGATCACTATTTTTAGGAAAAATTGACGATGACTTATGCCCACAGCGAATATCTCATTAGCCCGCAGGAATTGATGCAGCAATTGAACGAACCTTCTCTACGAATTTATGACATATCTGTGTTACTGCTTCCCGCAGAG
>JAYYHB010000356.1:0-3034 GCA_036157095.1 Pseudomonadota bacterium | reverse complement strand
AGACAAGGACGAAAATAATGGCAACGACTAGCACTTTGAAACCAGCACTCTGGGTCTGATCGCGAAGCTTTTGCAACATCTGACTCAATCCGTAAGTTATTTTTAAGGCGAAATCTGTGGCTCTTTTAAGCCGGCGCAGAGTATAGCGTCGAAAAAAAAAGGGCGCGAATTTCGCGCCCTTTTTTCTGTTCTATAGACTCAATTCCTACATTGCGCTAGTTGAGCGCGTCTTTGAGAGCCTTTCCTGGCTTAAAGGCCGGCACCTTTGCCGCGGCAATTTGAATGGTTTCACCGGTTTTCGGGTTACGTCCAGTACGCGCGGCTCTCTCTCGCACCAGGAATGTCCCAAAACCGACCAAAGCAACGGATTCCGCGTTCTTCAACGAACTCGTAACCGCATCAATAGTCGCGTCTAACGCTCGGCTTGCGGCTGTTTTTGATATATCAGCAGACTCCGCTATTTGGTCAATTAATTCACTTTTGTTCACATTTGCCCCTTAAATGTTGCGCTGGGTAGTCGGCCCTAGGGCCCGCTCTGCGCTTAGTTATAGAATGTGCCGTTTCGGCTTGAACAGTTTTATACCAACACCAATAAGTGTAAGCAAGGCATTACAACAAGCATAATTCAGCGCTAATGTGGGCTTAGCGGTTGGCTCTTGTTTTTGCCGGTTATTTCTGAGTCCTGCATGAGTGTCTCGCCATCGCCCACATAAGGTTCAGGCATGCGCTCCAGGGCGATTTGCAAAACTTCTTCGATCCATTTCACTGGATGTATTTGCAACTTAGACTTCACGTTGTCGGGTATTTCTTTTAAGTCCTTCTCGTTTTCGGCAGGTATAACAACTTGCTTAACACCTCCCCGGTGCGCAGCCAGCAGTTTTTCTTTTAGCCCACCTATGGGTAGCACCTGGCCACGCAAGTTAATCTCACCTGTCATAGCCACTTCTGCTTTCACGGGAATCCCGGTGATCACCGAAATCATAGCGGTGCACATGCCTATACCGGCGCTGGGGCCGTCTTTCGGCGTAGCGCCTTCCGGAACATGAATGTGCAAGTCTGACTGCTCGAAAAAGTCACTCCCAATGCCAAGTGATTCACTGCGGCTTCTAACCACTGTCAGGGCAGCCTGAATAGACTCCTGCATAACATCGCCGAGGGAGCCTGTCTTAATCTGCTTACCAGTGCCAGGCATAGCCACGGCCTCGATGTTCAAAAGTTCACCGCCGACTTGAGTCCATGCCAGTCCGGTCACGATGCCAACTTTGTTTTCTTCCTCAGCCAACCCGTAAGTAAACTTCGCTACCCCGCTGAATTCCTCTAAATCTTCCGCGTTCAGCACCACCTTAGCGGTCTTCTTTTTAGTTTTCCGTGCAGGGGGCTTTGCAGCAGAAGCCAATGCCTGCTTTTTCACCACTTTGCGAGCCAGTTTGGCTATTTCTCGTTCCAAGCCGCGAACTCCTGCTTCTTTCGTGTAGTAGCGAATCAGCGCGAGTAAAGCATCATCAGTGATCTCCAACTCGTCTTGTTTAAGCCCATTATTCTTGATCTGCTTCGGTACCAAGTAGCGGCGCGCGATATTGAGCTTTTCGTCTTCGGTATAGCCTGGCAAACGAATCACTTCCATCCGATCCAACAGCGGAGCAGGAATGTTCATAGAATTCGACGTGCAGATAAAAAACACGTTGGATAGGTCGTAATCCACTTCAAGATAGTGATCGTTGAACGAATTGTTTTGTTCAGGATCAAGAACTTCCAGCAAAGCGCTTGCGGGGTCACCGCGCATGTCCATGCCCATTTTGTCTATTTCATCTAACAGGAAGAGCGGATTCACCACCGCTGTTTTCGACATCTTTTGCATAACCTTGCCAGGCATGGAGCCTATGTACGTGCGCCGGTGTCCACGTATTTCTGCCTCATCTCGAACCCCGCCTAACGCCATGCGCACAAATTTTCGATTGGTAGCTCGAGCAATACTTTCACCAAGACTGGTCTTGCCGACTCCAGGTGGTCCTACAAGGCAAAGTACCGGTCCCTTGGATCGCTTGACGCGATTTTGTACCGCCAAATACTCAATGATCCGGTCTTTGACTTCCTCTAACCCATAGTGGTCTTCGTCAAGTATTTGCTGAGCCGCTGCCAAGTCCTTACGAACACGACTCTTCTTGCTCCACGGAATGTTGACCATCCAATCAATGAAGCTGCGTACGACTGTCGCTTCGGCAGACATTGGCGCCATGTTCTTGAGCTTATTTAGTTCGGCTTGAGTCTTTTCCTTGGCCTCCACCGGCATACCCAGGTCGTCTATGCGTTGCTGTAACTCATCGACTTCACTTTGCGAATCGTCGCCCATCTCTTTTTGGATGGCTTTCATTTGCTCGTTGAGATAATAGTCGCGTTGGCTACGCTCCATTTGCTTCTTGACCCGGCCACGAATGCGCTTTTCCATTTCCTGAACGTCGATTTCAGCGTCCATTAGGCTGAGCAGAAGCTCCATGCGCGCATTAAGGTCTAGCGTTTCTAAAACCTGTTGGCGATCCTCCAATTCCAAAGACATTTGCGCAGCCACGGTGTCCATCAATCGGGATGGGTCGTCAATACCCGACAAAGACGCCAAAACTTCCTGGGGTATCTTTTTGCTGTTTTGCGCGAACTGCTCAAACTGCGACAACAGCGTTCTAACCAACGCCTCGGCCTCTCGCCCGTCTAGGGATTTTTCAGAGCAAGGATCTACTGCAACCCGTATGTACTCCTCATCGAATTGCAAATGGGCAACCTCTGCGCGTTGACCGCCTTCCACCAATACCTTAACCGTGCCATCAGGTAATTTGAGCAGCTGTAGAATCGTCGCTACTGTTCCCAAGGAATACAAATCTTCGGCAACTAAATCGGTTTTATCTGAGTCTCGCTTTGCAATTAGGAAGATTTTTTTGCTGTCGGCCATCGCAGCTTCTAAAGCTCGGATGGAGCTCTGTGTACCGACAAATAGAGGGTGCACACCATGGGGATACACGACCATGTCGCGCAACGGCAGTAC
>JAYYHB010000355.1:0-4117 GCA_036157095.1 Pseudomonadota bacterium | reverse complement strand
TGCCGGCACAATGGCAGTGGAGCTGGACGAAAGACTGGACGAGGCATCAGTCAAACTTAACATTGGGGAAGACGGCTACCGGCGATTGACTGCGGTCCTCGCGCGTCCCGAAGAAGACGGCAATCTTCTATCCGCGCTGGCAGTCACCGCCGATGACGGTCCATGGCAAAGACCGAACAACATGCACAAGATTAATCTCACGTCGCAGATTTCAAGGCGCAAAGGTGATAGCTACATCGAAGCAACACTGCTGGCCTATAAAAACGAGTGGTCGGCAACAGACCAGATACCTCAGCGTAAGATCACAGATGGTTCGCTATCACAATATGCAACCCTCGACCCGCTGCTGGGCGGTAACACCCAGCGCTTGGCCCTGATCATCCAAGCAGATACCGAAAAATTCTCCGGCTCAGCCTACCTCAGTAGCTATAAGCTCGATCTGTTTAGCAACTTCACGTTTTTTGCCTACGATCCCATAGGGGGCGATCAATTCGAACAGGTAGACGATCGGCTAATCGCTGGCGGTGCGTTGCGCTATGGCTGGCAACTCGGCGACAACTTGAATGTTGTAGTAGGCGGCGATTTTCGCTTCGACGACGTGCGTCAGGCAGACCTATATCACACGACCGCGCGTCACCGCCGATTGGCCGTTCGACAGGATCTAGTACGGTGGCTGAGCGCGGGGGGGTGGGGACAAATTTCTTTTAGGGCATCGCCAAACCTTCGCGCCACTGCAGGATTCCGCGCCGAAGGCTCAAGCTTCAATGTGGATGCACGCGATCCAACAAACAGTGGCAGCGGGCAAGACGCCGTCATTTTACCAAAGTTTGGTCTCGCATATGCGTTGAATGAGACCGTGGAGCTTTACTATAGCCACGGCGAAGGCTTTCACAGCAACGACGTTCGCGGTGTCACGGCCGCTATCGACCCACTGTCTGGCGAGTCCGTGGAATCAGTACCTCTATACGTCAAGCAGCGCGGACAAGAGGTGGGTGTTCGCATCAATAGCTGGAGAAACCTGTTCTTTACCCTCACAGCCTTCGAACTGATATCCGACTCGGAACTGATCTTTGTAGGCGACGCGGGTAGTACCGAACCAGCTGCTGGCTCCAAACGCCATGGCTTGGAAACTGCTCTGTTCTGGAGCTTAGGGGAACACTGGAGATTCGATATCAACAGCGCATTTGTGCGCAGTCGTCACACCGGTGTCGACGAGGAGGAGCAATATGTGCCTAATGCACAAGAGCGGGTCGCCTCGGCAGGCATCGAGTACTCAAGCGGTGGCCAAGGATTTGGCATCGGCGCGCGCTGCCGCCATTTTGGCGATACGCCTCTCGTCGAGAACAATTCCGTGCGGGGCGAAAGCACCACACTGTGCAACCTCCTCACCACCTACGCTGCTAATGAGTGGCAACTCAGCGCCGAAATTATCAACGTCTTCGATCGTGAGGCTGCGGATATTGCTTATTGGTACGGTTCCCGCACGGCTTCAGAAACTGAGGTCATCGATGATATTCACTACCACCCTGTTGTGCCTCGAACGCTCCGTCTGGGAGTGCGCTACGCTTTTTAGACTTCTGAATTAGACCAACCCCGACTGACATTGGTGCGAGTCATGTACTACATACCTTTTGCAGTGAAGTATCCGTAGTCTTTGGCCAGACGGGCCTTTTTGCGCCCGATCGGGTGAGCGAGCTGAAGCGAATTGCGTGCCACCACCAACGACAGCGTGGAAACTAGATCCCACAGGGCACAGCATGCACACAAAAGCCCATTAGTTACCCACCTGAGACAGTTACGCAAAGGACACCCAAAACGCAAAAGACATCGTGACAGGTTTGCTTTTATCGCTGATGAGTCTTATTCGCTGAAGTGAAGGAGCAGATTCGTCCTGCTCCTCTAGCTTGATAACTGAAAGTTAGTTCACTTCCCCTGTTCGGAGAAAGTAACCATCCCACGCTTGTGCAATTACAGGTTCACAGGTTGCAACTTCGTCAAAAGAAGCCTGCACCGCCTTACCTGCGTCTGACGCGTCAAAGTCAGCACTAGATGCTTCTCCTTCTTCAGCGTTTTGCCATATGTTCACCCAGTTGAAATCGTGCTCGTAGTTGGCTATCGGAGTGTAGTCTGGTCGTCCAACGCGGAACCAGTATGTTGATTCAGGATTTTCTGTGGCCACAGCTTCCACGGCCGGCAAGAATTGATCCCTTATAACGCTGCGCACGTCTTCGGCCGACTTTCCTTCATTGAACGAGCAGAGCTGATTGGTTAGATAGTAAGGTGATTCAGAGGTGCTGAAACTTTCAGGAATTTCGCGAGGTGTGAATGAAATTTCCGGGAATCTATCGACGCCTGATTCCGATCCACATGTGAGTACGCCGGGATTGCGGGCGTCTATTCTCGTTTGAGCATCCGCTGCGGCGTATTGGGCCCAACCAGCACTCATAGCGGCCTTGTCAGGCCAATTTAGCACCCATAAGCCGTCGAAGTTATCATCACTCCAGCCTCGTGGGATGTAGGCGAAAGCGGCATTGGGTTGAGTGTCAAGCTTGTCAATTTCAGCGTTCCAGTCCGCAACCAAGGATGCAATAGCCTCGTCACTAGCATTCTCGCCATTTTTGCACCACAGGTACTCGTAGTAACCCGCAGGCTCTGGAGTCGCAGAAGCTTCACTCTGGGCGGATGAAGGAGCAGGGGTCGGCGCCTGAACATCATTGCTGGGTTGCTCCGCGCAGGCTGTTGCGAGGGCCGCGCATGCGAACCAGATCGATATTTTGTTCATGTTTTTTATCCTTGGGTGCTGAAATGTTTTTATTCTTGGAGGAAGAAAATAGCAGTTTCTTTGGTCATTGGAATCTTTTTCTTCCCGAACCCTCATTAGCGCCTCTTATCTCCAGCAATCTTGAGCGTCACTGGTGAAGGCTAGATAATGCGCGGCTTGTGGAAGCCCCAGTGATCATCAAGCGCCCCTAAGGCTTCCAAAAGAGATAATCACACGATCAACCTGTGTGCCTTTGCATCTTTTTAAAATATTCCTGGTTTAGACGTAATTTTTTTGGGTATCGTTAGAAACGGAGTTTTGTAGAGGTAGGAAATTATGCGGATATTAGGCCTCTTAGCTTTTGTAGGACTTGTTGTCTGGAGCATGGACGTAGCCGCGGGTCTCGCCGCGTTTTTAGATGTCCCGGCTTTAGCGGTCGTTTTTGGAGGTGGACTGGCATTCGCTGTGGCTAAAGGGGGCTTAGATCAGAGTCGCAACCAGGCACTGTTGAACTTCGCTGAGGGAGCCGTCTATTTGGGCTGGCTGGGGTTTTTAGCTGGATGCATAGGAATAGGCGCAAGTCTCACCGATCTAAGCACTCTCGGTCCCGCTGCTGCTATTGCGTTGTTAACCGTATTCTATGGGTACACCGCGAAATGGACTGTGATGGCAGTTATTGGACAAGATAACTAATCCAGACGGCAAACGCTGCCAGGTGCTCGCCAGGCAAAAAAGTGCCTAAACCAGGCTAGGCAATTTGCGGGGCGTGCAAGATTTAAATGCTGTCTTGGTCCGGCATTTAGAAGGATCCCTACAGTGTCTGCCTCGGACTGCGTCATTGCTCCCATCGAAAATTTACACAGAAACCTTCTTCGCAGCGTTGGAGCCACCCTGCGCGAGCTATCACTGATCGGCGCGCTCATAGAGGGTTTTGACTTAGCTGGCAAGATTCCATCTGAAGAAATTTTGGGAGCCCTAGAATCGGTAATGGCCAACCGCGACGTCCTCGTCTTCAGAGCCGGTCAGGCCCTTTCCCCAGAGAATTTTCTGCGCGCGAGTTGTTGGTGGGGTGGGCGAGAGGTGCATAGTACTCACTTTGTGCACCCTGCGACACTTGCAGTCAATCCGCACATTTTTCGTCTTTCAAACGATGCAAGCGAGGGCATCTACGGAGTCGGACCACAATGACATAACGACGGCAGCTTTATACCTCAAACCTTCTCGCATGCGGGATACCACATGGTGCGTGCAGCCGAACAAGGTGGTGGCACCAGCTTGTCGCAGTAGGCAGCGGCCGACGAGGCATTGCAACCTGGTCAACAAGAATACTGGAGCAGGTTGTTTTCTGTGAACTCT
>JAYYHB010000354.1:0-6946 GCA_036157095.1 Pseudomonadota bacterium | reverse complement strand
TCCGCCGGAGAACATATTAAACAGTTCGAGAATACCGCCCTGATTTTGATTGAACAGGGCCTGGAGCTGACTTGGGTCTATTCCGGGTACCGGAATGTGAGTACCCACGCGATAAACCAGCAGCGCAAACAAGACGAACAGAAGCCGACTGCGGAGTTCGGCAACTCCCGCCTGATTTCCTGCCAGTTGATTGGCAATGTCTTCTTGATTACGTGACATGTACGTTCTTCAGTTCGTCGCTATTCTCTGTTGTATGCCGTTCACGCTAAGCCGTCTCGGCAGGCTTCTCTTTTTTCTCCAGTCGGCCTTTTTCCGGCAGGCTAATGTTTACGACCTGACCACCGGCTGCTTCAATCGACGCTCGGGCGCCCTTGGTGACGACAATATGCGCATCTTCAACTTTGAGCGCTTTGCCAACCTCGCCGGATAACATGATGCGAACGCGCTTCATGTCTCTACGAACTACGTTGGCAGCTTTTAGGCTGTCCAGATTAACAACATCGCCCTTTACCTTGTTTAACTCGCTAAGCCGCACTTCCGCGGTAACCAGGCCAATTCGCGAGCGAAAACCAAACTTAGGTATACGCATCTGCAACGGTAGCTGTCCGCCCTCGAAACCGGGTCGAACGCCACCCCCTGAACGCGCCTTCTGGCCTTTCTGGCCACGAGCTGCGGTTTTGCCAAAGCCTGAACTTTGACCACGCCCTACACGACGCTTGGCTTTTTTGCTGCCTGCCGCCGGATGCAAATCATTCAGGTGCATTAACCTTCTCCCTCGACGCGAAGCATATAGTTGACGCGATTAATCATGCCCCGAACCGCAGGGGTATCCTCTAACGTGACCGTATGACCAATACGGCGCAAACCCAACCCGGCTACACAAGCTTTGTGATTCTTAAGCCGACCAATTGGGCTCTTCGTCAGGGTAACGGTTACTGTTTTGTCACTCATCTGGCTTTCCTTGATACCTGTTCATTTCGCATACGCGAATCAACCGCGCAGACGAATTGCCCGCCCTAGGCAACGACCGAGTCGATGTCCTTGCCGCGCTTCTCTGCTACCCGCGCTGGCGACTTGGTTCCTTTTAGAGCTTTAAACGTTGCCTGCACCACATTGACCGGGTTCGTCGAGCCGTAGCACTTAGCCAAGACGTTTTGAACGCCAGCGGCCTCCAAAACTGCACGCATGGCACCACCGGCGATTACGCCTGTACCTTCTGATGCAGGCTGCATGTAGACCTTGGACGCAGAGTGCCTGGCGGTTGTCGCGTACCAAAGCGTATCGCCATCTAAGTCCACTTCGACCATGTTACGGCGCGCGGCTTCCATGGCCTTTTGAATCGCAGTCGGCACTTCTCGCGCCTTACCGCGACCAAAGCCCACTTTGCCATTGCCATCGCCAACGACGGTCAATGCGGTGAAACCGAATATACGGCCGCCCTTGACTACTTTGGCAACCCGGTTCACCTGAACCAATTTTTCGATCAGTCCCTCTTCACGAATTTCTTCGGTATACGCCATCTAAAACTCCAGTCCACCTTCTCGGGCAGCGTCGGCGAGGGCCTTGACGCGACCGTGATATTTAAACCCTGACCGATCAAATGCGACCTCGCTAACACCCTGAGCTTTCGCTCTTTCGGCAATCAGCGTGCCGACTTTTGCAGCCGTCTCAACATTACCCGTGGGACCAGAACGCAAATCCGCATCCAGCGTGCTTGCCTGCGCCAAAATAGTTCCACCGTCCGGGGAAATCACTTGGGCGTATATGTGCTTCGGAGTACGGCAAACGGACAATCGAGTCGCGCCCAACTCGCGCATCTTCATACGGCTGCGTCGTGCTCGCCTTAATCTGCTTTCTTTCTTTTCGTTCATCGTTTTTTTCTTAACCTGATATCTCGATTGATCCGCTTGCTTCCAATCTGTCTTCGGACCGACTTGTCGCCCATCGCTCGCTGGCAAATGGCTTGGTCTACCCAACTCTTACTTCTTCTTAGCTTCCTTGCGCCGCACATATTCATCGGCATAGCGCACGCCCTTACCTTTGTATGGCTCTGGCGGGCGGAATGCGCGGATTTCAGCGCATACTTGGCCAACGCGCTGTTTGTCGACGCCGCTGATCACTATTTCAGTCTGGCTAGGCGTCTCTGCGCTGATGCCTTCCGGTAGGGTATATTCCACCGGGTGGGAAAATCCGAGCTGCAGCGTTAACTTGTTGCCCTGAGCCTGCACTCGGTAACCGACACCCTGCAGTTCTAGCTTCTTCGAAAACCCCTCAGTAACCCCTGTAACCATGTTCTGAACAATGGCGCGCATGGTGCCCGCCATCGCCGTCGCGCCGCGCTCTTCACTTTTAGCGCGCACCTTTATTTCGCTCTCTTCTTGCACGAGTTCGACTAGGTCATGGATGACAAAGCCCATTTCGCCCTTAGCACCCTTCACGGAAATATCCTGACCGATGAGCTTTACCTCAACACCAGATGGAAGCGCGACTGGACTGTTCGCTACGCGTGACATGGCGTCCTCCTAAAATACTGTGCAGAGCACTTCACCGCCGATGCCGTGGGCACGGGCGGCTCTATCGGTCATAACACCTTTGTTTGTACTAACGATGGCAATGCCGAGACCGCCACGCACCTTAGGTATGTCATTACTCTCTTTGTAAATTCGTAGCCCCGGGCGGCTAACGCGACTTATCTCTTCGATAACCGGGCCACCGTTGTGATACTTCAACTGCACTGTGATCTGGGCTTTTACTTCATCTGAAACGGTATAACCGTCAATGAAGCCCTCGCTGACCAAGACGTCAAGAATCGCGCACTTTGCTTTTGAGTGCGGTATTTGAACATCTACATGGCCTGCCATCTGGGCGTTGCGGACGCGGGTCAGCAGGTCAGAAATGGGATCTTGCATCGTCATTATTTATTTCCTACCAACTTGCTTTGACCAGACCCGGAACGTCACCGCGCATTGCCGCTTCGCGAAGCATATTGCGCGATAGTCCGAATTTTCGATAAACCGCGTGGGGACGGCCCGTGAGTCCGCATCGACGCTGTTTTCGCGACCGGCTTGCGTCTCTTGGCTGCGCCTGCAATTTTAGCTGGGCCTCCCAACGCTCTTCATCGCTGACGTTTCTGTCGGCAATGATCGCTCGGAGCGCATCTCGCTTGACACCGTACTTAGCTCTTGCCCGGGCGCGCTTCTTTTCTCGTTCGATCATGGATCGCTTAGCCATTCTTAGCCTCTTATCCCGCTATATCTATGAACGAAACGGAAACTTGAACGCTTTTAGAAGTTCAAGTGCCGCTTCATTTGTTTGTGCTGTGGTGGTCACGCAGATGTCCATGCCACGAATTTTGTCGATCTTGTCGTAATCGATTTCCGCGAAAACGATTTGCTCGGTGATACCCATGCTGAAGTTGCCACGACCGTCAAAAGCCTTCGGGTTTAGTCCACGAAAGTCACGTATGCGAGGAATCGCGATATCCACGAGACGCTCGATAAAGTCGTACATGCGCTCACTGCGCAGGGTGACCTTGCAGCCAATGGGATAGCCTTCGCGAATTTTGAATCCTGCTTCAGACTTCCGTGCGAGACAGATTACCGGTTGCTGGCCCGCAATCGCCGTCATATCGGTTACTGCGGATTCCATCACTTTGCGGTCGGCAATAGCTTCACCCACACCCATGTTCAGTGTGACCTTGGTGATCTTTGGCACGGCCATTGGGTTTGCGATTCCCAAATCTTTTTGCAGCTGCGGCCTGATCTCGCTTCGGTAACGTTCGTATAATTCACCCATTGCTATTCATCAATCTCTTTGCCGTTGGACTTAAAGATACGTACTTTGCGTCCCTCTTCGATTTTTAAACCTACACGGTCTGCCTTTTCGGCCTCGTGATTCCAAATGGCAACATTTGAAACCTGAATCGGCGCCTCTTGAGGCACGATGCCTCCTTGGTCACCGGAATTTGGGTTCGAGCGCTTATGCTTCTTCACCATATTGATGCCTGAAACCATCAAACGACCGTCTTTGAGCACTCGCAGTACTTCACCGCGTCGGCCCTTGTCACGACCAGCGATCACGATCACTTCGTCATTTTTTTTGATCTTCAACATGCCGTTATCTCTTACGAAACTCTTCTCAACTCTTTGCAATTACGTAAACGCTGACCGCCTACTACCTAAAGAACTTCGGGTGCCAACGAGACGATGCGCATAAAACGCTCGGATCTAAGCTCGCGAGTCACCGGCCCAAAGATGCGGGTGCCGATGGGCTGCTTATTAGCGTTCAACAAAACCGCTGCGTTTTGATCAAACTTGATCAAAGAACCGTCTTGACGGCGCACGCCCTTACGAGTGCGAACCACAACGGCGTCCATGACCTGCCCCTTTCGGACCCTGCCCCGAGGTATCGCTTCCTTCACCGTCACCTTGATAATGTCTCCGATACCGGCGTAACGGCGATGACTCCCGCCCAGCACCTTGATGCACTGGACTTTGCGAGCCCCGCTGTTATCAGCGATTTCGAGCATTGTTTCTGTCTGAATCATGGCTCGTTAGACTCCCGTAGATCGAACGTCGATGCTCTGCAGCGTCCAAGTCTTCGTCTTGGAAAGGGGACGGCACTCCACCACGGTTACCGTATCGCCCACGTTACAATCGTTGTTTTCATCGTGTGCGTGAATCTTCGACGACTTCCGCACAAACTTGCCGTAGACCGGGTGCTTCACCCGACGCTCTACCTTCACAGTAATGCTTTTTTCCATGCGATCACTGACCACGACGCCTGATACGGCGCGCGGGTTGCTCGCTTTCACCTCTGGGGCATCAGACATCTTGCGTCTCCTTCATCACTGTTTTGACTCGAGCGATATCACGACGTACCTCCTTTAGCAGATGGCTCTGGCCCAGCTGCCCGCTGGCTCTTTGCATGCGCAGTGAGAAATGCTCTCGCTGCAAACGCAGGATCTCCGCCTGCAGCTCGTCCTTACTTTTTTCTCGAATTTCTTGGACCTTCATTACATAGCCGTCCGTTTCACAAATACTGTTTTGAATGGCAGCTTCGCCGCGGCGAGGCTTAACGCTTCGCGCGCCACATCTTCGGGGACTCCCTGCATCTCGTAGAGCACTTTGCCCGGCTGAATCAATGCAACCCAGTACTCCACGCTGCCCTTACCCTTTCCTTGGCGGACTTCCAGGGGCTTCTTGGTGATTGGCTTGTCTGGAAACACGCGGATCCAAATTTTGCCGCCACGACGAATACGACGCGTCATGGCCCGACGACCAGCCTCGATTTGGCGCGCCGTCATTCGACCTCGACCAACGGCTTTTAAGCCAAACTCGCCAAAGCTGACTTTGGAACCTCGCAATGCCAGACCGCGATTGCGGCCCTTGTGCATCTTTCTAAATTTCGTTCTTTTCGGCTGTAACATCTTCGTTCTTAACTATCTGATACGAGCCCCGCTCACACGGGCTGATCCTGTCCTGTAAATCGTCTATCCCTGAGGCGACGTGGCTGGCGGGTTTGATCCGATCACTTCACCCTTAAATATCCAGACCTTGATGCCTAAGATTCCGTACGTGGTTTCCGCCTCATATGTCGCGTAGTCGATGTCTGCCCGCAATGTATGCAGGGGTACTCGTCCTTCGTGATAGACCTCAGACCGAGCGATTTCCGCGCCGCCCAAGCGACCGGCAACACGCACCTTGATCCCTTCCGCACCCAAGCGCATGGCGTTTTGGATCACCCGGCGCATGGCGCGACGAAATTGCACCCGGCGCTCTAATTGCTGGGCAACATTTTGAGCAACCAAGACTGCGTCGAGTTCGGGCTTGCGTATTTCTTCGATGTTGATGTGAACAGGTACACCCATACGCTTGGAAAGTTCCTTGCGCAGCTTATCAACGTCCTCACCTTTTTTGCCGATAACAATACCGGGACGCGCGGTGTGGATCGTTACCCGAGCGGTTTGCGCTGGCCGCGCTATCTCAATCCGACCTACGGAAGCGTCAGCGAGACGCTTGCGCAGGTATTGACGCACTTCCAAGTCATTAAGCAGATAGTCTGCATAACTTTTTTTGTCCGCATACCAGACTGAGGTGTGATCCTTGACGATGCCAAGGCGAATACCGGTTGGATGTACTTTTTGACCCATACTGTTCTCTTATTCCGTATCCGATACCGTCACTGTGATGTGACAGCTACGCTTTAAAATTCGGTCTGCTCTTCCTTTCGCGCGTGGACGTATGCGCTTCATCGTCATGCCTTCGTTGACATAGATCTCTGAAATTCGCAGGTCGTCTACGTCAACACCCTCATTGTGCTCGGCATTGGCTATGGCGGACTCAACCGTTTTTTTCACGAGTACCGCACCCTTCTTCGTGCTGAAATTAAGGATATCTAAAGCATCTGCCACGGGTTTGCCGCGCACCTGATCAGCTACTAGACGCACTTTCTGCGGAGAAATTTGTAGGCGTTTTGTTATGGCACTGACTTGCATCGTCTTCCTCTGTTTTCTACGCCGCTTTAGCGCTTAGCTTTCTTATCTGCCGCGTGACCACGATAGGTTCGCGTTGGCGCAAATTCGCCTAATTTGTGGCCTACCATGTCTTCATTGATCACCACCGGTACATGCTGGCGACCGTTGTAGATAGCGATCGTGAGTCCGACCATTTCCGGCATGACCATAGAGCGTCGGGACCAAGTTTTTATGGGTCGGCGCTCGTTGTTTTCGACTGCTTTCTCGACTTTCTTCAACAGATGAGTGTCGACGAAAGGGCCTTTAAATAGTGATCTAGGCACTTACCGCTCTCCTTTAACGCTTGCTTAGCGCTTGCCGCGACGACGAACAATAAGATCGTCAGTGCGCTTGTTTTTTCTGGTCTTGTGTCCCTTGGTTGGAACACCCCAAGGTGTCACCGGATGCCGTCCGCCGGAGGTCTTACCCTCG
>JAYYHB010000353.1:0-3196 GCA_036157095.1 Pseudomonadota bacterium | reverse complement strand
TGTGTGTTTTGCGCCGGTCCTAAATCTAATCGATGCCGCAGACCATCCTCACAATAAGGCCCGCAACAGTTATCAAAACGTGGGGGGCATACTGCAGCAATCTCCTGCACCGAGATTTTCTCGCACTCAAGCGGCAGATATCGTGCCACCAAGGGTGCCCGGTGAAGATACAGCTGCCGTACTGGCCGATTATGGTTTTACAGAAGAAGAAATAGCCATCCTCGCCAGCGCCGATGTGGTGGCGGGTAAATGAGCACGCTAAATTGAATTCCAATACACAGGCTTTGAGGCCGAACCGATGAGCAGCAAAACGATTCTTCTGCAAGACATGGCAATTGCCAACAATAGACCCTTCGTCTTGTTTGCAGGTTTGAATGTACTGGAGTCTCGAGATCTTGCCATGCAAGTGGCAGAGCATCATGCGAGCGTGACGCAAAAGCTGGGTATTCCCTACGTTTTTAAGGCGTCGTTCGATAAGGCAAACCGATCTTCTGTGCACTCCTACCGCGGCCCGGGCATGGAGGAAGGGCTGAAGATTTTTACAGAGATCAAGCAGGTATTTGACGTGCCCGTGATCACCGACGTTCATGAAATTTATCAGTGTCAGCCTGTAGCCGAGGTCTGCGATGTTATTCAGCTACCCGCTTTTTTGGCACGACAAACAGACCTGGTAGAGGCCATTGCAAAAACTGGCGCAGTAGTAAACATCAAAAAGCCGCAGTTTCTCAGCGCCAGCCAAATGGGGAACATCGTCGAAAAATTCGCGGAATGCGGCAACGAAAAAGTCATGCTTTGTGAACGCGGCAGTAGCTTTGGTTACGACAATCTGGTCGTCGATATGCTGGGTTTTCGTACCATGAAGGAGGTCAGCAGTGGTGCGCCACTCATCTTCGATGTCACTCATGCATTGCAGTGCCGAGATCCAATGGGGGCCGCTTCCGGTGGTCGTCGTCATCAAGTGGCAGAGTTGGGTCGGGCAGGTATGTCAGTTGGACTAGCGGGCTTGTTTTTGGAGGCGCATCCGGATCCAGACAATGCCAAGTGCGATGGCCCCAGTGCTTTGCCACTCGATAAGCTTGAACCCTTTTTGACTGAGATGAAGGCTCTCGATGATTTAGTGAAAAGCTTCACCCCGCTGGATATTTGTTGAGGCGACCTTACTCGCCCACGAAGACTTATTGTTGGGTTATTAAAATGAGCTGCAATCGGGTAGTTGTTCCTGCTTAGGGACAGTCTTAAGCCGAAGTTGTCGGATAATTTTTCGGATAGTCGTGAAAGTGCCGCTATTTTGCGGTTAAATGTCGAGGACGGTGAGAGAGCAGTAGCAAGGTAGATGCGATCTTCAGAAGTAAGGGGGCTAATGATCTAATTCCACATCCGGTGATATTGCCTGTCACAGCAGTCTTATCCTAAAAAGAAAAATGCGAAAAAAAGGATCCCTCAATGAGCGTAGAACTGTTAGATAACCCTCGATTTTACGGCTTCAGAGTCCGACGCCAAATCGATGGTAAAACCTACCAAGAATACTTTTCATTAAAAGAGAACAGCAAGCGCATGCGCGGCGCAAAAAAAGCCGAGGTGAAGACCTTTGCGGATGCGCGTGATGCCGATTTAAAAGTGCTGCAGCAAAAAAAGCGCTACAAAAACGACCGCGAGATAACACTTGATGAAACTGGCCAAATTAAGGGTATTTTGTGCCGGATAAAGCGGGAGAAAAGCGGCACCCTGACGCCGGTCTTTCAAGTTGGGGTAATGTCGCGTGTTCGGATGAAGATCGTTAACACTACGGTATCTATTCCAAAGCATGGGCGTATAGAGGCTTGGCAGCGTGCGGTGGACTTTTATTGCGAGCATAAGAACATCGGCAAAAGAACCAAGACTTATAAGGAACTGATAGCGCGTTGCCCAAAACCTGCCCAAATTAAGCGTTACACTCAGCAATAGAAGCTACCCGCCCAGTCGGACGCTATCGGTACAGGGGTTACCAGGCGCGCAGGCCAGACTTTGACGCCGCCAAATGCCCTAAGTTTGTCCCATCACATAGCCGTCAGTTTGCTGAGCAAGCTGACGTTTTTTTTTTTCTGGATAACAAGCAAACTAACTGCCGGCTGCAACAAAACAGGAGTCACCATGGCACCAGAGAGCTCTACTGAAACTTATGCGCAGGTATATAACAGATCCTTAACGGATCCAGAGGGATTTTGGGCTGACCAGGCAGCGGGTATTCCATGGATTGTCGCGCCAGAAAACATTCTGGATAAAGACCAAAATGGGGTGTGGCGGTGGTTCTCTGATGGCGTCTTAAATTCTTGCCATGTGGCATTGGATCAGCATGTGGCCGCCGGTCGTGGCGACCAGCCTGCGCTGATCTACGATTCGCCGGTGATCGGCGAGATTCAGCATTTCTCTTACGCTCAGCTTCTCGAAAAAACGGCGATCATTGCCGGTGGTCTCGTCGATCTTGGTGTCGGCAAGGGTGATGTGGTGATCATTTATATGCCCATGGTGCCTGAGACCGTGGTTGCGATGCTGGCTTGCGCTCGAATTGGCGCGATCCACTCTGTAGTCTTCGGTGGTTTCGCCCCAAAGGAACTGGCGATGCGAATCGACGACGCCAACCCAAGAGTGGTGCTAGCCGCTTCTTGCGGAATCGAAGTGGATCGAACGATTGCTTATCAGCCTCTGTTGAACGAGGCCATAGATCTTGCAGAACACAAACCCGACCATGTAGTGATGCTGCAGCGCCACCAGTGTGAAGCGACCTTGAGCATGCCGAGAGATATTGACTGGCACACTTGGGAGCGCCAAGCCTCACCAGTAGACTGCGTGCCCGTCAGTGCCACAGATCCGTTGTATGTGCTGTATACCTCAGGAACGACCGGTAAACCCAAGGGTATCGTGAGAGACAATGGGGGACATGCGGTTGCCCTGAACTACAGCATGAAAGCGGTATATGGCGTAGGTGTGGGTGATGTCTATTGGGCGGCGTCGGATGTGGGTTGGGTTGTCGGCCATTCCTACATTGTTTACGGCCCTCTGTTCGCCGGCTGCACAACGGTTTTATATGAAGGTAAGCCCGTTAAAACGCCGGATGCCGGGTCTTTCTGGCGGGTGCTGGCGGAACACAAGGTCAAGAGTTTTTTTGTGGCACCTACCGCTTTTCGGGCGATGCGCAAGGAAGACCCAGATTGTCAGC
>JAYYHB010000352.1:0-4609 GCA_036157095.1 Pseudomonadota bacterium | reverse complement strand
TTCCACTGCATTAATGTCAACGAACCAACGGAGAGTTCCGCCGTCTGGCAGGCTCACACAATCGCTATGAGCTTCCTCGGCCGACCAATACTATGAGCGAATCATTTGCCGACCTGTTTGAAGAAAGTCTAAGCACCATCGAGATGGCGCCCGGATCCATCGTCACCGGCACGGTGGTAGACATTGACGATGACTGGGTTGTCGTTCATGCCGGACTTAAGTCCGAAGGGGTTATCCCGAAAAACCAATTCCTCAATGAAGAAGGTGTTTGCACGCTGAACGTGGGTGACCAAGTCAAGGTTGCCATGGAAGTAGTGGACGACGGCTTCGGTGAAACGCGCCTATCCCGAGAAAAAGCGCGCCGCGCTGAAAGCTGGGAGAAGCTGGAAGAAGCCAGCGAACAGGGCGAAGTAGTCATTGGCATTATCAACGGCAAGGTGAAGGGCGGCTTTACCGTTGACGTTAGCGACATCCGCGCGTTCTTGCCAGGCTCCCTGGTAGACATACGTCCACTGCGCGAAACCGCTCATCTGGAAGGAAAGCCTCTGGAATTTAAAGTCATCAAGCTTGACCAAAAGCGCAACAACGTAGTGGTATCGCGCCGCGCTGTGCTGGAAGAGGAAAACAGTCATGAGCGCGAAGAGCTGCTTGCTTCCATGCAAGAGGGTCAGGACGTTAAGGGTATTGTCAAGAATCTGACGGACTACGGTGCCTTCGTAGACCTCGGTGGCGTCGACGGACTACTGCATATCACCGATATGGCCTGGAAGCGGATTCGTCATCCGAGCGAGATGGTCAATGTCGGTGACGAAGTCGACGTGCGTATTTTGAAGTTTGACCGCGAGAAGAATCGCGTCAGTCTAGGTATGAAGCAGCTGGGTGATGATCCGTGGGCCGATATTGTTCGCCGTTACCCAGAGGGCGCGCGGGTCATGGCGACCGTCACGAACCTCACCGATTACGGTTGCTTTGCCGAGATCGAAGAGGGTGTGGAAGGTCTTGTGCACGTGTCCGAAATGGACTGGACGAACAAGAATATTCATCCGTCAAAAGTTGTTTCTGTAGGGGACGAGACCGAAGTAGTGGTGCTCGATATCGATCAGGAGCGTCGCCGCATATCCTTGGGCATCAAGCAGTGCCGTCCGAATCCTTGGGAATCGTTCAGCGTGGCTCACGCCAAGAGCGACACCATTACCGGTACCATTAAGTCCATTACCGACTTTGGTATTTTCATCGGCTTGGAAGGCGGCATTGATGGCCTCGTCCACCTGTCTGATATCTCTTGGAACGAACCTGGCGAAACCGCCGTGCGTCGTTATTCCAAAGGCGAGCAAATCGAAACCATTATCTTATCTGTGGACCCCGAGCGTGAGCGTATCTCGCTGGGCATCAAGCAGATGGAAAAAGACCCCTTCTCGGACTATGCTGCCGTGCATGACCGTGGCGACATTGTTTCGGGCAAAGTGCTTGAAGTGCAGCCAAAAGAAGCGGTTGTTGAACTAGTCGAAGACGTTACCGGCATACTCAAAGCGTCTGAAATCAGCATTGATCGCGTCGAGGATGCACGCAATGTGCTTAAAGAAGGCGAAGAGCTGGAGGTGAAGATCGTCAATATGGATCGTAAAAACCGCACCATCGGCTTATCGATCAAGGCGAAAGATATCGAAGAAGAGCGTCAGGCGGTGAAAGAGCACCAAAAGCAGGAAAGCGATCGTGGCGGCCCTGCAACCCTGGGTGATCTGATCAAGGCTCAGATGAACAAGCCGGAAGACGACTAGGCTCTGCCTAGTTGTGTGCCAAATCGGATTTTATGATTAGTTAAGTTCATCGATGTCGAGTTCTAGCATGACAAAGTCTGAGTTGATTGACCGAATGGTCAACGCTCAGGCGAAGGGTAGCGGCCTGCAGTTAACCAGCAAAGATGTCGAATTGGCGGTTAAGACAATGCTCGAACAAATGTCCAGCACCCTCGCGTCCGGCGGTCGTATCGAGGTGCGTGGTTTTGGCAGCTTTTCGCTGCATTACCGCGCACCGCGGATTGGTCGTAACCCTAAAACCGGCGAGTCGGTCGGCTTGTCTGGAAAGCATGTTCCCCACTTCAAACCCGGCAAGGAGCTGCGAGATCGCGTCAATGACGCTTTAGAGCACAGCCGAGCGGAAAGAGAAGGCTTGTAACCCTGTATTACGCTGGATCCCATCGTGACTTGGCTTAAAACCTTTCTTTTTGTCTGTCTCCTAATCCTGGTGTTTGTGTTTGCCGCGCTGGCGGTAAACCAGCAACAGGTGGCGCTGAGCTTTTTGCGCTGGCAGACCCCTTTTACCCTGAGTATTTTTTGGTGGCTGCTGATGGCGCTGCTACTCGGGATTTTTCTGGGGTGGTTCTACAACTGGGTACGGTTCTTCCCCCTGCGCATGCAGCTGCGTAGGCTTAAAAAATCTCTGGCGGCCGAAGAGAGCGCCCTAGGCGAACGGCAGAATCAACTACCCTCATCAGCTGACGTCGCGGTCGAAAAAAAACCGACAAAATCGGGCTCGTAGCCTGCATCGATAAGCGCATTCATTCACGGCAGCCGGAGCGCTGTGCCCTGTAGCTGACTTGGGACCGGGCCTAATGTTGAATCTCCAAACCGTAGGAGATCGATGTGTTGAAATTACGAAGCCCAGCACCACACGCTAATGGCGCTTAATCAGGCAAGCGAGGGGGTAAAGGCGAGTACCAAGCTACCACCAGCATACTGTTTTTGGCGCTTAGCCTTGCACTACCTAATACAATACCGAGAACAGTGGCCTTTCACTCAGTTTCGGGGCCGCGAGCGCCAGCCAGTAAGCTCGGACTCGGTTTGAGGGTCAGCAGCAATCTGTAGATTTGAACTCTGCCAGCGCAGAATATTGTGCCTCGGCGCTGGCCGGCCTTGGTGCGGTTAAGGTCTAGGCCATTATCCGATACCGCGACGGAATAGGTCCGTTTCGTTGGGCAGAGCAGCTAGAGGAAGTAGAGGGTATTGAGCCGAGTATTGTGAAACGCAAGAAGACACGCATCCGAGTAAAAACGCCCAAGAGCTAGCGCATAGCCGGTGTTTGTCAGTCAGTATGTGCCCAGTAATAATCGACGCTGACAAAAATTAGTCATTAGGAGGCAAGCTTGAGCGTAATCTGGAGCCCAATGTGTGACCGCTTCGGGATCGATAGTCCGATCTTTGGCTTCGCTCACGATGTTGAAACCGTAGCAGCCATTACCAACGCAGGAGGATTCGGTGTCTATGGTGCTACCCGACGTTTTCCTGAAGAAATTACGCAAGAGTTGGCTCAGATCCGCAGTCTTGTTGGTGACCGTCGATTCGGCGTGGACCTCGTACTGCCGCCTGGCATGCCTGAGTACAACTCACGAGAGGCGATTGAAGCGGAGATTCCTGCGGAACATAGCGAATTTGTTTTGCAGTTGATTGATCGCTTTGCGGTGCCCAAGGCGAGTAAGCCTGGTATGCGAACGCGCTTTATTCGTTCTAAGGAAATTGAACAAGCTCAACTGCAGGCAGTCATGGATAGCGACGTCGACATGCTCGCCTGCGGTATTGGTGCACCTTCAGACGTGGTCGCCGAGGCCAAGGATCGAGGTAAGACCACACTGGCTTTGATAGGCAGTCCGAATCATGTACCCAAGGCCGTTGCTGCCGGCGTCGAGATTATCGTCGCTCAAGGCTACGATGCAGGAGCGCACACGGGCCCAATT
Source organism: Pseudomonadota bacterium (assembly GCA_036157095.1). Taxonomy (GTDB): domain Bacteria; phylum Pseudomonadota; class Gammaproteobacteria; order Pseudomonadales; family Azotimanducaceae; genus UBA4421. The sequence continues at coordinate 879 of JAYYHB010000352.1, read as the reverse complement.
GGCACATATTCCTTGGTTCCTCAAATCGTTGACGCCGCCGGAGATATACCCGTGCTTGCTGCCGGCGGTGTGGCGACAGGCCGGCATATTGCAGCGGCATTGGCCATGGGCGCCCAAGGTGTTTGGCTGGGCACGGCCTGGCTTTTGTCGAAGGAACACCAAGGCGACATGCATCCGGTCAACCGCGATAAACTGATTCAGGCCGGAAGTGCTGATACCGTAATTACCCGGTCTGAAAGCGGCAAACCGTTTCGACAAGTGCGTACCGGATGGAGTCAAGCTTGGGAGGCGGAAGAAGCGCCCGCTCCCCTGAAGATGCCCTATCAAGACGTATTGGTCGGCGACCTTCTGGGAGCGATCGAAGAGCATGATATCGAGCCATTAATTCACTCAGGCGCCGGTCAGTCCATCGCGTACTTCAACGACGTGAAGCCTGTTGCGCAAATCATGCAGACGCTCATCGACGAGGCCGCACAAGCACTGCACTCGCAACAACAGTATTTACGGGGGTAGACATCTGATTATGAGTAAACGTGCTTGGTTTGGGACTTTGGTCATTCTTATTACCCTGCAGCTAGGGGGATGTAGCGGCTTGCAGCTCGTATCCTCTCCGAGCCGTAGCGTGCCCCTCTCGGGTGTCTGGGTGATTGATACCGAAGCATCCGATGATGTGGCCGCTGCGATGAAACCCTACGCTCGGCGGGGCGATGATCGTTTATCCGCTCGAGCAGAGATTCAGCGCATTCGTCGAGGCTCTGGACTTGCCTTAGTCGCCTATGATTTTCAGGTACTTGATGCGCAGCGCATGACCATAGAGCTAGCTCAGGACTCAATGGGTGTGAAACATGAACCCGGAGTGTATCGCGACGTGAGTTGGGG
>JAYYHB010000351.1:0-12082 GCA_036157095.1 Pseudomonadota bacterium | reverse complement strand
ATCTGTTGCCCGTTATATTGTTCTGTGGAGAGGAGTGATCATGACCCAACTACCCGCCGTAAGCTTAGCTGCTGTACCTGGCCGAAGATTGCGCACCATTGAATTGGCCAAAGACATAGAACGTCGGGGTTTTCCAGGCATCTTTAGCCCAAGCCTGGGCGATAGCCTAGCTTTGTGTAATGCCATTGCGCTGAACACTACTGATGTCATGATCGGCACCAGTATTACGCCCATCTATACCCGCAACGTTGCTGACTTCGCGCAAACCGCGGGCTTTTTACACGAAATTTCTGAAGGTCGATTTCGTTTCGGCGTTGGCGTCAGTCATGCACCTGCACTCAATCGCATGGGGATCACCGCTGGCAAACCTCTCAGCGACATGCGACAGTTTGTTGAAGACATAAAGGCGGTGCCGAGGGTTGGTGACCTACCGCCCATAGTACTCGCGACCCTGCGTGACAAAATGATTCAGCTGGCTCAGGAGATCGGCGGCGGCATGGTATTTGCCAACGGCGCGCGATCTCATATGGGATATTCGCTGGGCAACCTCAGTGCAGAAACCAGGGCGAGTGATGAATTTTTCATTGGCAATATGATTCCCACTTGCATCAGCGATGACAAAGACGCCGCTGCGGCGGTGAACCGCAAAACGCTGACCAGCTATGCCTTCTTACCCAATTATCGCAACTATTGGAAAGAAGCCGGCTACGAAGAAGAAATGAATGACGTTGAAGCAGCCATTGCGGAAAAAGATTACGACCGCGTACCCGAATGTCTATCCGACCGCTGGCTAGCGGATACCACCCTATATGGATCCGCAACCCAGGTACGCGAAGGCATCGAGGCTTGGTTTGATGCCGGCATAAAAACGCCAATCATCGTTCCATCAGCGGTCGCAGGAGGACAGATGCAAGCCATGGATGAGTTCTTCGCGCTCTGGGACTAATGGCCCAGCCGAAAAGTCGAACACTTTGGCTGATTCGTCACGCAAAGGCAGTAGACCCAGTTCTCGCCCAGCAGGACTTCGACAGAACGCTTGCGCCGCGGGGACTTGCCGATGTCGATGATCTCTTAGCGCACATCGATTGTCATGACCATCGAACCCCACGCTGGCTGTGGGTCAGTCCAGCAGCGCGCACCGAGCAAACGGCTGAACCCCTTGCCGGGAGATGGCAGAGTGCTGTCGTCGCAGAGCCCTCGCTATACCTTGCCGACGCCTACACCATACTCGACTGTCTAAAGGGCACGCCTAGCAGCGAAGATCGCATCGGCTTGATTGCGCACAACCCAGGGATCAGCGATTTAGTCCATATGCTGCTGCATACTGATGTGCATGAGGAGCTACCTGCGGATATGCCGACTCTTGGAGTTTCGCAATTAATGTTTACTGGAGATTGGCAAGACCTAGCACCCAATACCTGCGAGCTAACGTCTTATCTCAGCCCCAAGAGAACCCGACTAAACGTTAACTAACCGAACTTTTGCGACAAGGACTTTACGGCGTCATGGTTTTGAGGGTGCCTTTACTCTGAGGCTTAGCTACTCTTGCAAGGTTCTCACTAACTCTTACTGAGGAATTGTTATGGGTGTTTTCTCATTCTTGGTTTTGTGCGTTATCGCTTTTTTTCTGTGGCGTATCAGCGACCAAATGCCCGACGTCTTGTTTCGTTTGAGCGAAGTACAAAAGGATGTGGCCGAGATGCGCCGCCAAGGTGAACAGCCTAGCGACTAGTTTCTCTTGAAAATGGATTGGCGCATCATTAAGGCAGATCATGTTCAGCGCGGTAGTCTGTAATGCCTGGGAATAGCGCTGCGGACAATCCGCTGCTACGGTTTCAGGAAGATCGCCGACGAGCTCGCGAAGCCGAAGACCCCATGGCGGCTGTATGCGTTCTGGCGACAGTTGATAAGAACGGCATTCCCCAAGCGCGTACGCTAATATTGCGCGACATTGCCGAAGGCATGGCAGTTTACATCAACGCCAGCAGTCCGAAATGGCAGCAGTGCCAGGATATCGTCGCCATTCAAACTTGGTGGCCCTCTGTCCAGGTGCAGTATCGGATGCACGTCCGATGCAAAGAACTACCAGCACAGCACATTGCCGATAGTTGGCAGCTTAGACCTGCGGCGCCGAAGAACCTGGACTGGCTCTACGAGCAAAATGCGCAGGGCAACGCGGTGAAAAATCGTAGTGATCTGCTGGCCCAGCTTGAGCTAGCACCGAAGCCAGAGCCATTAGTTGCGCCGCCGGGTGCTAGAGGGCTAATCATTAGGCCGCAGAAGATCGAGCGCCTTGATCTCAACCAAGCCAACGGCGTCCATGACCGTTGCTGCTTCTCCCTGCATGCGGGTGAATGGACGCAAGAAACCCTCATACCGTAGTCGCGCTAGCCTAGTTCGGTCGTTACGATTCCGCGCAAATTGTCGAAACAAACTTGCTTTGCGACCTCGATGAAGGCCTTCATAAAGGGTGCATCGCCTTGGTCTATGCGTACAGCCGCGTATAGCGTAGGCCATATTCCCTCCTCACCCAGCGAGCGAACTACGACATAGTCGTTTTGCAAGTACTCGTGCAACGCCCAGTTAGGCAGACAGGTCACGCCGCGTCCGCTGGCAACCAACTGCACAATCATTGTGGTCAGTTCCGCATGTCGCACCCGCGCTGGTTCAACACCCGCAGGCTCCAAGAAACCACTGAATAAATCGAGGCGTTCGCGATCCACCGGATAGGTAATGACGATTTCGTCCGCAAGATCCTTGGGTTCTGCCCAGGGTTTTTCCACCAGAGGGTGATTTTTCGCTACTGCCAGTTGGGCCTCGTAGCTGAAGATAGGGAAATATGCGATGCCAGGCTCGTCCAATGGATCTGCCGTGATCACAAGATCGAGATCACCCTTAGCCAATGCAGGGAAGGGTGCGAAATGAAAACCGCTGGAAATATCGAGCTCCACATCATTCCACTCGTTACGGTAGGCATCAATCGCAGGCAGCAACCATTCAAAACACGAGTGGCACTCGATTGCCATGATAATGCGACCGGTTTGACCACCGGCAAATCGATCCAAATCATGCTCAGCCTTGTGCAGCCGCGGCAGCACCTCGTCAGCGAGCTCTAGCAGCCTATTGCCGGCGCTCGTGAACCGCACCGGACGAGTCTTACGCAGGAATAAAGAGCAGCCCAAGCGACCCTCCAATTCTTTTATCTGATGCGAAAGAGCTGATTGGGTAAGAAACACTCGCTCCGAGGCTTCGACCAAACTGCCAGTTTCTCTCAGCGCGACAAGGGTGCGGAGGTGGCGTATCTCAATTTGCGACATGAAAAAAATTCAAAAAGAGTCCTCGACCTACGAATTCTATTCATGTACCAGTAATAAGGCTAGCACAGAGAAGCCTAACGCTAGACACAATCGCTATTCAGTGTGGCCCGTGTCCTTTACCATGACCCATTTTCACGGCTGGAACCGAAACGCATCATGGTTGCTAGCGACACTTCATACCCAACCAACGATCTATCCCGGCTGAACATTGCGCTGCTAGGCTACCGAAGCAACCCCTATAGCGGTGGCCAAGGGGTGTATCTGAAGCACCTTTCCAAGGCTCTCGTAGACATGGGCCATCGTGTTGACGTGATTTCTGGCGAGCCCTACCCGGAATTGGATTCTCGCGTTGGTTTGATCAAGCTTCGTGGATTGAACCTATATGACCACTCAAACCCCGCCTGGCCCCTGACCAAACAGCGCTGGCGTGACCCGCTGAGTGTTTTTGAATGGACGTCCTATTGGAGCGGTGGTTTCCCGGAGCCGTTTACCTTTGGTCATCGTCTGCTGCGGCACTTCAAAAAGACGCGTCCTCGCTACGACATCATTCACGACAATCAAAGCTTATGCACAGGCCTGCTAGGCCTCATGCGCCGAGGCTACCCGGTCACTAGCACGATTCATCACCCCATCACCTTTGATCGCGATATTGCGCTACAAAATACAGAAAAATGGGGAATGCGACTGCTGGTCAAACGCTGGCACTGGTTTTTGCGGATGCAAACCTACGTGACCCGTCAGCTGCCCCATATCACGACGGTGAGCGAAAATTCAAAGCGCGATATTGCCGCAGCTTTTGGCGTTCCTAAGTCGCGCATCCAAGTCGTGCTCAACGGTATCGACACCGAAATGTTCAAGCCAATCCCCGGTATTGAAAGGGAGCCTTTTCATCTGATCACCACTGCCAGCGCAGATCAGCCTCTGAAGGGTACCCAGCATCTAATCCCTGCGGTGGCGAATCTTGCAGCCCGCTACCCGGAGCTGAAACTCACCTTTATTGGCACCCCACAACCCGGTGGCAGGACTGAGCAGCTTATTCACGCATTTGCGCTTGAACAGCGCATCGAGTTTCATAACGGCCTGTCCTTCGATGAGATCAAACGACTCTATGCCAAGGCGAGCGTCGCCGTAGTGCCCTCGGAGTATGAGGGTTTTGGTTTTCCCGCAGGCGAGGCCATGGCCTGCGGCGTACCCCTGATCTCAACCGACGGGGGCGCTCTACCAGAAGTGGTCGGAGACGCAGGTATTATAGTGCCCACGAAAAATTCGCAGGCACTCGCTAAGGCCATCGGCGATTTATTTGAAAACCCAGCCGAGCGCACCCGCTTGAGCGAGGCAGGCCGGTGTCGCATGGTGGAACAGTTTTCATGGGCCCGTACCGCCGCGGAGTTTACCCAACACTATCAACAGGTGATTGCCCGTGAGTCTTGAAACCATTGATATGGATCGATTGAACATTCGCCCGGGGGATCGGCTGCTTGACCTCGGCTGTGGTGAGGGCCGTCACAGCATTTCTGCCCATCTTCAGTCCGATGCCAGCATCCTAGGCTTGGATCTGGGGCTCCAGGATCTGCGCACGGCAAGAAGCCGCCTGGAGGAATTTCCAGTCGCCTCTGAAAAAGCTGGTTCCTGCAATTTTGTTCGAGGCACAGGCCGCACACTGCCATTCGCAGACAACACTTTTGATCAGGTAATTTGTTCCGAGGTGCTTGAACATATTCCCGACTACCCCAGTTTTTTAAGGGAAATTCAGCGGGTTCTAAAACCCGGAGGTTTGTTTGCTGTCAGCGTACCGCGCTACTTTCCTGAATGGGTTTGCTGGCAACTCAGTGATGCCTATCACGAGGTGGAGGGCGGTCATGTACGCATTTTTAGGGCCAATGACCTTAAGCAGCGTATTCAGTCTATGAACATGAAATTTTTGGGAAGACACTGGGCTCACAGCCTGCACGTCCCCTATTGGTGGCTGAAATGCCTGTTCTGGGATAATGCCGAAGAGCACTTTTTGGTCAAGCAGTATCATAGACTGCTGGTTTGGGACCTGATGCAGCAGCCCTGGCTCACCCAAACTCTCGACCGCCTGCTGAATCCAATACTTGGTAAGAGTGTCGTCATGTACTTTCGGCAACCGTAATCAATGCCAGCAAATACTTTACCCGGGCAGCTACAGGCCACTGCCGACTACATTGAAAACCTGCAGCTCCCCTCCGGAGCATTGCCCTGGTTCGCAGGTGGCATCACCGACCCATGGGATCATGTAGAGGCTTTGATGGGCCTAACCGTTGCAGGGCGCTTTGATGCCTCGCTTAAGGGTTTTGAATGGCTATCACGCACGCAGCGCTGCGACGGTGCCTGGTATGCGGCCTATGAGGATGAAGCCGTTGCCGACGACACCCGGGCTGAGACCAACTTCGTTGCCTATGTCGCCACCGGGATCTGGCATTATCACTTAGCCACGCAGGACCGTGACACCCTAGCGCGGCATTGGCCGATGCTGCAAAGTGCAATTGGATTCGTGCTCGATCAGCAGGCACCTAGCGGAGAAATTTATTGGGCCGTCGACAGTAGAAGCGGCGTATCCAAGGACGCCCTCGTCTCCGGCTGCAGTGCCACCTACAAATCCTTGGCCTGTGCCTGTCATATCGCCGATATTTTGGGCGAGCCATGCGCAACTTGGCGACAGGCCCGGGCTCAGCTTGGCGAAGCATTGCGCCATAAACCTGAACGATTTGATCGCACATGGAAATCTAAAGCCCGATATTCCATGGATTGGTTTTATCCGGTACTCACCGGCGTGATAACGGGCGACGAGGCGAGACGCAGACTACGCGACAACTGGGATACCTTTGTCGAGCCGAATCTGGGATGCCGCTGCGTCAAGGAACAGCCTTGGGTCACCGTCGCGGAAACCTGCGAACTGATCATGTCCTGCGTGGTTGCGGGTAAACGCGAAGAGGCGATAGCGCTATATAAGGCCATTCAACGCTTTCAACTCGACGACGGTGGCTGGTGGACAGGCTATGTATTTCCTGACGATGTCCATTGGCCGGACGAAAAACCTACTTGGACAGCTGGCGCGGTGCTGCTGGCCGCTGACGCGCTCTTCGAGTACTCTGCGGCATGTACTTTATTCACCACCGTCGAGCCCTAAGAGTATTCAAACTCTGCGAAGCACTGCCAAGGTACGCCGCGTCTCGACTTCCTCAAACAAGCCCGATGCCAGGGCAAGCTGATAGATATCAAAGGGTGCACGGCCGCCATCTTCAGGGTTGGGGAAAATATCGTGTATGGCCAAGATGCCGTCGGTACAGATATGTTTGCTCCAGACTCGATAGTCGGTAAGCGCAGCTTCCAAGCTGTGACCACCGTCTATAAAGACCATGCCAAGAGGAATCGACCAATACCTGCCGGCCTGAGCACTGGATGCGACAATGGGTACTACCCAGGATTCCAGCTCAGCTCGCGCCAGGGTATGCCGAAGCGCGGGTAGCGAATCCATGCGCTGCAGGGCTGTATCAAATAGATCCGGATCGTGATATTCCTCGCCCTGCTGGTGCTCCTCCGAGCCCCGATGATGATCTACCGCAAATAGCTGCCCCTGCACATCGCGGGCTGCTGCACCCAGATACACCGTAGATTTGCCGCAATAACTCCCAAGTTCTAGACACGGACCGAGGCTCGCTGACTGCCGCGCGTATTCATACAATGCAGCGCCTTCGTCCGGATGTAGAAACCCTTTTACACTATCAATATCGATATACAGATGCATGAAACAAGACAGGCGTTAACCGCCAATGCCAAAAAAAACGATCACGAAACTTACGGGTAAGGCACCGAGTGCGTAGAGCACCAAATTCACCAAATCGTTTTCACTGCTATCCTCGGCTAGCGCTACGCGACTACCCAAGGTGAACCACAGCAATCCCGCGATGACGAAAGAGAGGATTAGAGTAAGGATTAACGCTGCCATGCTGTTACCGCCAGATAAACGAATAAAGCGGGATCGTGTTTCGCCGACCCCGCATCCCAGCTACCTTAACTCAACTGCAACATGCCGCGCGTTTTCACTTCGGCCATGTCGACGATTGCCTCATAGCTTGCGGCAACGTCATCTGCCGTGGCGTCTACGCCAAGATTAACGCCGCTGTTTTCAACTACCGCTGCCAAAGAATATTGACCGCCTTGTGCCTGCAATATGACTCCGTTTGGCGCGTCTTCGCTGACTAAGAAAATGGCTGCCGGGGTGACCAGCTCTGGTCCTAGCTTTTCGAGCACCTCTTCTGGCATCAAGTTTTCAGTCATACGAGTCGCGGCAACCGGCGCAATACTGTTGGTGTGGATATTGTTCTTAGCACCCTCGATTTTCATGCTATTCATCAGACCCACTTGACCCATCTTAGCGGCGCCGTAATTGGTTTGACCGAAGTTACCGTACAAACCGCTCGGCGACGTGGTCATCAAAATACGACCGTAGTTTTGTTCGCGCATGATCGGCCATACCGCATGAGAGCAGTAAGCTGCACCCAGCAGGTGAACATTCACCACCATTTCGAAATCATCGAGCGTCATTTTTGAAAACGACTTGTCGCGTAAAATACCCGCATTGTTGATCAGCACATCCACTCGACCCCAAGCGTTCATCGCGTCATCAACCATGCTTTGCGCGCCAGCTCGGTCAGAGACTGAGCCGCCGTTGGCGATGGCTTCACCGCCAATGGTCTTGATTTCCGCGACCACGGATTCTGCAGCCTCGGACGAGCCACCGCTACCGTCCATGGTGCCACCAAGGTCATTCACGACGACTTTGGCACCCAGGCGCGCCAGCTCAAGGGCGTGACAGCGACCCAGGCCGCCTCCCGCGCCGGTGACAATGGCGACTTTGTCGTTAAATGAAATTGACATGTTGTTCTCCAATAAACTGTGTTGTTAATTGATCAGATAGAGCGAGTACGCGCTTCGTTCAGCCTACGAATTAGGGCCGCACTGGAAAGTGCGTTGGCCCCAGCAACGTATCCAGCTGAGGCTGTATCCATTCCACCCACTCGCATAGCACTGGTCTAGTTTCGCGGGGATCGATAAGTTCGTGTACGGCAAAGGACTCCGCGCGCGGGAAGGGCGAGCGTGCTTCGCGCAAACGGTCCTCCAATTCCCGACGCTTGGCTTCCGGGTCTGGTGCCGCCGCTATTTCCCGATGGAAAGCGACCGCGACTCCGCCCTCTACCGGCAGCGGGCCGGATTCTACGGAAGGCCACGCCAATATGTAAGCGCCGGGGGCATAGTGAGCTGCCGTCGCCACACCAAAGCCCTTATGCACTTGAATTACTGCCCAAGGCACCGTGGACTGGGCTGCGGCAGCCACTGCCGCCATACCGTAGCGGATGGTGCCTGCGGCCTCGGATTCCGGCCCGATCATGAAGCCCGGTTGGTCGATGAGGTTAACGATTGGCAGATGGAAGGTGTCGCACATTTCCACAAAACGGCGGTATTTTTGCGCCGCTTCGGCAGTCATCGCCCCGGCGTAGTGCAAGCAATCGTTAGCTAGCACGCCAACAGGCTGACCGTTAAGCGTGGCCAGCGCGCAAATTTGGCTAGGGCCATATAAAGCGCCGATCTCAAACAAGCTATCGACATCAAAAATCATGCGTAGCACCGTGCGCATATCAAAGCCGGTATTGCTGTCGCGTGGTACCGCGGAAAGCAGCGCCTGTTCCTGACGATCAACCGGATCTTCTACGGAGTAGCGCGGCGTGCGCTGATAAATGCTGCTGGGCAAATAGCTGAGATAGCGCCGAATTTGATGCAGCGCATCATGCTCGTCAGTGGCGAGGTTATCAACGATACCGCTGCGCAAATGTACCGAAGCGCCGCCCAACTCTTCCTTTGTCATTTTAACGCCAAGGGCACGCTCGACGAGGGCAGGCCCACCAATCAGAACCTGAGCCGTATGCTCAGTCATCACTGAAAAGTGCGAGGCAACGAGTCGTCCAGCTGGAAAACCCGCCACGGCGCCAAGCGCCGCTGAAGCAACGGGCACAACGCCCATGGCATCTGCAATGATCTTGAATCTCGGTTGCGTGAATACTGGCTCGCCCACGGTGCCGCCTTTCTTGCCGCCGCCTTTGACGCTGCCGCCACCCCCTTCGAGCATGCGAACCAGGGGAGTGCGGTACTGCACCGCCAAATGCTCGGCATAGACACTTTTGCGCAACCCTGCTGCATTGGGTGAACCGCCCTTTAGCGTAAAGTCCTCGCCGCCTACGGTAACGCGACGCCCTTCGATGGTTCCGAAACCGACAATGTAATTTGCCGGCACATATTCAATCAGTTCATCGTTGTCGTCATATACCGGGCTTGCGGTTGCACGGCCATGCTCGCGGAAAGACCCCTCATCTAGGAGGACGCCGATGCGCTCGCGAATCGTCATGCGGCCGCGGGCATGCTGCTTCGCAATGCCCGCTTCGCCACCTTGCTGCTGGGCCAGGTAGCGCCGGCGCTGCAGTTCCTGGACTTCGGCGTCCCAACTCATAACCTACTCGACCCGCTAGGCGCGTGATGCAGGTTGAAAGCTTGGCGCACGCTTTTCAAAATTCGCCTTAACCGCTTCGATTTGATTGGCCGTGCCGATTAGCTCGGCCTGCAGCGCAGCCTCCAGTTCAAGACCCGTCCGCGCATCCGCGTGCCAAGCCTGTTCATATAGTGCCTTACCTGCACGAACAGCATCAGGATTCTTGCCAGCGATCTCCTCGGCAAGGGCCATCGCTTCGGCGAAAGGATCATCCGCGACCCGGGTAACCAGTCCTACTTCCTTAGCCTGCTTGCCATTGAGAATGCGGCCGGTGAAGGTCAGTTCCTTCGCAACATCCATGGGCATGATGTCCCGCAAGGTTTGGGTAATGCTCATATCTGGCACCAAGCCCCACTTAATTTCCATGATGGACATTTTGATATCCGGCGCGGCAATGCGGATGTCGGTACCCAAGGCGATCTGGCAGCCACCACCGAATACCACGCCATGTAAGGAGCCGATAACCGGCATGGGCAGCTGTTTCCAAACCATGGCTGGACGCTGAGCGCGATTTTCTGGGCGATGATCCTTGGCGAGCAGTGAATCAGCGTCGGACTTAGGCTTTCGGGGGCCATCGGACATGGAGGCAAAGCTCGCCATATCTAGGCCGGCACAAAAACCACGCCCGTTGCCGGACAACACAACAGCAAACACATCATCTGCCGATGCCAAAGAATGGCCCGCCTCGATAATGGCGTCGAACATGTCTTGGCTGAGCGCGTTGTACTTTTCTTCGCGGTTCAAGCGCACGTCGGCAATACCATTCTTGATATCAATGGTGACTAAATCTGAACTCATTGAACTCCCCTTCTCGTTTTGTTTTGTTGATCTCAGGCCCCAGCGCAACCTAGATTTCTATGACTGCGACAACCTGATCTTCTTCCACCTGATCCTCTGGCTCGACCAAGATGCTGGCCACAGTGCCATCGCTCGGCGCTTCAACCGGAATCTCCATTTTCATGGACTCCAAAATCATGATGACCTCCCCTTCAGCAACGCTGTCTCCAGTACTTTTGAGCACCTTCCATACGTTGCCGGTAACTTCGCTCTCAACCTCTTGTTTCGCCATAACCGCTCTACTCTTAGTCGCCATCCGGGTGTCTGCTCTTCTGCGGTGGAAAATATAGCACCGCTGCGGCCTGTTTCAGAGCGCGGGAATTCGACTGCCCTGACGCAGCATACGCTCTACCATGCCAGTGTCGATATTACCCTGCAGAAAATCGGGCGACCTCAGCACCCGCAGCAGCAAGGCTGCGTTGGTGCGAACGCCTTCGATCGTAAACGCCTGCAGGGCAACCACGACGCGACCAATGGCCTGCTCCCGGGTGCTGCCCGTGGCAATGATCTTAGCCAAAAGTGCATCGTAATAAGGACTGACTTCTTGACCCTGCTGATAGCCGGTTTCTACACGCACCCCAAAGAGCTTCGGCATATCGAAGCTGCGCAGCATTCCCGTAGAAGGCATTAGAGTTTGAGCATCTTCTGCGTAAAGGCGCACCTCGATAGCGTGACCTTTCATCGCAGAGGGTTGGGCAGGCAAATCAGCTCCCGCGCTCAGCAGAATTTGCTGTTGCACAAGATCGATACCGGTGACCTCCTCGGTCACACCATGCTCCACCTGAATTCGGGTATTCATTTCCAGAAAACCGCTATTACCGTCACTGTAGAGAGTCTCCATGGTGCCCAAGTTGTTATAGCCAAGCCGCGCGCAAATATCGGCACCGCGCTGTGCCTGCTCGCACAGCACTTTGGCATCGATGCCTGGGGCCGGGCTTTCTTCAATAAGCTTTTGGTGCCGACGCTGCACCGAGCACTCCCGTTCATACAAATGCATGGCGTTGCCGTGTTCGTCGGCAAGAATTTGGTATTCGATATGGCGAGGCTTTTCGATCCAGCGCTCCAGATACAGACCGCCATTGGCGAAAGCCGCGTCTGCGACGGCCTGCGCCTGCGCAAGGGCAGCCTTAAGGTCCCCCATATGCTCTACCACCTGCATGCCCATGCCACCCCCACCACCGGACGGCTTCACTACCAGCGGAAAACCAATGCGCTGGGCGGCCTCACGAGCGCTATTAACATCGGTGATTAGATCGCTGCCAGCAAAGGTTGGCATACCCTGCTGGGCCATCAGACGGCGGGCGTTCACCTTATCGCCCATTCGATCCAGCCACGTTGGAGCCGGACCAATAAAGTGCATACC
>JAYYHB010000350.1:0-2859 GCA_036157095.1 Pseudomonadota bacterium | reverse complement strand
AAATCGTAGATCAAGCAAGAAGGTAGTTGTTTATGAGAGCTCTCATTTGGTTGATGACGCTCAGCCTCGGGATACTTGTGCCTGGGGCCGCACTGGCAGAGGGGGCTGAACAGAAATTTCGGCAACTCCTAGACCCGCTAGTCGAAAACGGAAAACTGCCCGCCTACTTTCTAGGTGTAGTCAAAGACGGTGAGGTCGTCGTTAAGCGCGGTCTCGGCACCGCCGGCTCATACAACCACCCGACGCCAACGTCGAAAACACGGTTTGCGCTATTGTCTCTCTCCAAGCCCATGACTGTGCTGGCCTTGCTCAGATTGGTAGACCAGGGCAAATTGCGCTTGGACGACCCTCTATCGAAATATTTGCCTCAATTTGCAGCTCTAAAGCTGCACACAGGAGAGGCATTAAACCGACCAATACTCATCGCTGACTTGTTCACACATACGGCTGGCTTTGGTCACAGTAGCGATTTTGGGAGTAGTGTCACAAAAACCAAGGCCTACCAAGCGCAAAATTTGTTTACTCTTTCCGGATTGATAGATGACGGTGCTCCGAGGGCTACTTTATCCGAGCAATTGGAAGAGGTTGCGAAGTTACCTCTTATAAATCAACCAGGTGTGGAGTTTCACTATTCTATTTCGACCGACATCCTTGGCCACGTAGCTGAGTTGGTGACGCAGCAGCCGTTGGCAACGTTTCTCAGAAACGAGCTCTTCGTTCCTCTCGGGATGAATGACACTGGATTAAGGGTGAGTGCTGAAGAGGCCCAAGACATGGCGCGTTTGGTTAAGCCGCTGATCAGAACCTACCCTACCCCGGGGCGTTATCGCCGATATGAGCCGCATTCGGAGTTGCCTCGTGGGGCCAACAATATAGGGCGAGGTCGAGGACTGAGCAGTGCCGGTAGCGGCATTGTTTCCACTGGAGCCGACTGCTTGAAATTTCTGCAATTTCTATTGTCAGGTATGCGATTGACTGACGGCAGCCAATTCATCAGCGATGAGTTAAAGGATCGCTATTTTAATCATCAGTTGAACGAGAATCTTGGAACCACACCGCTGGCGGGAAAGCTTCCTTATGCGCGTCGCGATGGTTTGAGTTTTGGTTGGGCTCTTCGTCTTCGTCCGAGTGAAGACTTGTTAACACAGCACGCGGGTTCGCCCGCTTTTCACTACTGGAGTGGCTTCTCAAGTTCGGTGATGTGGCTGAACCTAGAGGCGAAAACCGCGGGCGTCTTTTTAAGCCAGATTACACCGTCTGAAATTTTTCTCGCATCGCGATTGGAAGAGATAGCTAGCCAGCCGTAATCGTGCCCATTACAAGTAAGGTGAGTCATCATGCAGATTAGAACGCTTTTATTGCTGGTTACTCTAGCGGGAACGATCAGTACCGCCTCAGTTGTGTGGTATGCGGGCACCCAAAAAGAGCAGGCTCAGGTAAGAGCTGACGCCGAGGTGCGATGGCAAATTTATCGTGATGCATGGCAGCGGCTTGTTGAGGCAGAAATCAAAAAGATGAGCGAGTTCGGGCCCAGCGGCAGCCGTGGTGCTTTCTGGACGCCGGGGAACTCGGAGCCCCTGGCATCGAGCAGCGCGGTGCCAAATTATTCTGGCGACGATGTAACTTCTGGCGATCGTATAGCTAATCCCGTGATTCGAGGTTTGCTGGGCGGTGAGGATGGATTGCGCGAAGCTCGGAGGTTCCTGCGAATATTCTTTGGAGCTTCGCTGCAGCGCGGACAGTTATTGTTTTATACGATTATTGATACTGACAGTTTCGAGCAGATAAATTGTAGGAAATCATTATTTTCGCGCGACTATGATCCGTGTTCATCGATCTACGAAACAGAGTTTGGTGATGTCGGTTCTCGAATGGAGCTTTATGAAAAAGTAATTGGCTCGGGAACGTCGTGGAGTGGCTATATGCGTCATTCGACCCCGTCGGAGGCGCGTTACAGTCTGGTGAACGCCTTCCCTGTTGATGTTAATAACGAGACAGCATTTTTAGTTTTAGTGGGTCGGTCATTGGCGCCGATGATCAGCCAATATTCGAACGAGATGAATATTGATGCGCAAGTGGTCGACTTAGATCGTATTCAAAAAGGTGCAAACGCGAACGAAATTGCGCCGGAGATCACCAGTTTTTTCTTATCTGATACCACCAGTCTGTTTACCACTTTGCTGTCGGCAGAAACGAACCTATTGCGATTACCCTTAGAAAGCCAGGAAGCCGCGAGTTTATGGTTGGCTCTAACCAGTGACGTAAGTGACTTGCTGCAAGAAAAGCAATCGTATACCTACACGATGATTTTGACGACGCTGGGAACGGTAGCACTTATTTTTTTGATTGTTCTCTTCATCCAAAGAGCATTACTTTCTGGTTTAGGCAGTGCGATTTATGTCTTGAAAGAGCTAACCGAAGGCAATAGATCGGTAGAAATAAAGCGTAGGACAAATTTCTTAGCTTCTGACGAAGATGAGGTGGGTCAGCTGGTTGCTGCGCTTTCCGGATATAAGGATAAGCTGGACGAGATAGCCGACATTCGTAGCATTCAAGCCCAAGGTCGGCGTGACAGAGACGAATTGATTATCGAAAAAATGTCGGGGCTGGCTGATCAGCTGGAAGGAGAGGCCCGCTCGATGATCCTCGCGGATATTGAGAAAATTCGCTCTATGTCGGCCGAATTGACGGGGCAGGAAGAAGAATCAGTGGATGCCGGATTGATCTCTTTGGCCTTTGAACGGATGTCTGACCAAGTAACCGCATTGATCGAAGCGCGGACAAAAGAGTTAGAAGAAGCCCGGGATGAGGCGTCGGAAGCCAATCTGGCGAAGAGTAAATTCCTTGCCAATATGAGTC
>JAYYHB010000349.1:0-9078 GCA_036157095.1 Pseudomonadota bacterium | reverse complement strand
GCTGGGACTGGGCACCTCGGTTGCCAAGGCGATTTTTTCTAGTCCCTAAACGGCGTTATTCGAAACATCGAGCGTGTACTCCAGACCTCGTCCGGGGCGAGCTGCGCCAGCCCACCATGGGCTTGAGGGAGTGTGGGATAGGCATTGATCGCATTGGGAAAATGGCTGATTGGCTCGATGCAGATAAATTCCTCTCCCTTGGGCGCATACACAATCCAATGCGGCAACGCTGGATCAGGCTCTATCGACAATGACCAAGGTCGGCCTAGCCAGCAGATCTGCGCGAGCCCAGAGCCGTAACCGAAGACGTCATCTAAGCCCCTCGTCTGCCATGGCTTGTCTGCGAGCAAGTTGCCAAGCCGCCCCTCATACAAATCGATCGCTGATGGAAGAAAACCTTCTCCCATGCGAATGCGCGAACGAACGAGAAGGTTTATCTGGGTAGGATCGTCTCCGTCTGCGGACGCTGCTGGCATGGGAAAATGCGGATGCAGCCCCATGCCAGCAGGCATCACTCGATCAGACATATTCCTTAGCGTCAGCGTGATGAAAAGCCCTTGCCCGACCAGTTCGAAACGTTGCTCCGCAGAAAATACCCATGGCCAGCGTGTCGCAGCACTGGCCACCTCATCGTGTAGAAAACATAGGGTGCACTCGGTATCCGACGTCGACTGGGTTTGCCATTTGGCCTGCCAACCGAATCCGTGAATGGTGTGGGGCTCGGGCAAAAAGTTCGGCGCGAGCTGTATGGCGCGCCCCGCGACGTTGAACCTGCCCTGATCGATACGGCTGCAGAATGGCACCATGGGAAAGCAGGCCAAGTACGGATGGCGAGGCGGCGCGCACAGGAGTGGCTGACCATCACGATGCAAACTGACGATGCCTCCACCGTTGCAAGACAACACCAGTTCCGTGGTTTGGTGCCGCAGCAGGACGGTTTTGCTCATCGACGTTACTTCATCTTGTAACGAATGGGCAGGCTCTTTAGCCCACCAACAAAGACAGCCTGGGTGTACTTGGGCTCACCTGCCAGCTCGATATGATCGAGCCGCTCCAGGATCTTGCGAAACAGCGAACTCATCTCCATTCGCGCCAAGTGCTGGCCCAAACACACATGGGCACCGAAACCAAACGCGATCTGCTTGCTCTCTTTGCGGTCGATGCGGAACGTATTGGGGTCGGAATAGACCGACTCGTCGCGGTTCGCAGACGGGTACCAGAGTATCATCGATTCACCGGACTTGATCTTTTGACCGCCCACTTCGGTATCAGCCGTGGCCGTGCGCATAAAGTGACGTACCGGCGATACCCAGCGAATCATTTCATCAATGGCAGTGGGCATCAGTCCCTCCGGATCTGCCCGAAACGCATTCATCTGTTCTGGATTGTCGATAAGCCCGAGCAAGCCGCCTGCCGTGGATGCACTGGTTGTGTCATGCCCAGCAGTCGCAATGATCATGTAGTAACCGTTAGCCTCGTGTTCGGGAATTTGCGCCCCATCGATCTGAGCGTTGGCGATGATTGTTGCCAAATCGTCCTTGGGATCGGCGCGCCTCGCCTCGCTAAGTTTGACGAAATAGTCTTCAAAATCTTTCACCACATTTAAAAATTCTGTGGGTTCAAAGGATCGGTTCACATCCGGGTCAGTACTGCCGAATAACTCTTGGGTCAGCTTGAGCATCAGTGGTTCATCCTCCTCCGGCACTCCGAATATGCTCATGATCACCCGCAGCGGATACCAAATAGCAACATCTTTGACGAAGTCACATTCACCGCCCATTTCCGCCATACGTTGGACATACTTGTCTGCCAGCTCGTCCACCCGTGACTGGAGCTTGCGCAGATTGCTCCCCATGAACCAGCCCTGAGTCAGCATCCGGTACTTCATATGGTCAGGATCGTCCATCTGTACCAGCGAGCGCACCAGGTGTTTGCGACCGGTCATCTGTTGCACCATTTGCTGCATCACCTCCAAACCGAGGGTTGGGCGCGGATCATTAATAAACAGCTGCTTTTGTCCCTCGATCTCTTTGATGTGGTCATAGCGCGTTACGTTCCAGAACGGCGCATAACCCTCCGGCGCGAGCTGCTGCAGGGGCGCATTTTTCCGTAACCACGCAAATTGATCATGCACCCACTGCTCGTCAGCCCAATTGGCTGGATCTACTAATGCTCGGTCCAATGCCGGTGACTGTGTGAAGATTTCCATATCTGCTCCCCTGGTCCACTAAAACTTAACTCCAGCCCGCCCGGACTCTATGCTACATCGACCCTCATCATAAACTGCCTGCATTGATCTACTGTCAACGCCTCATAAAACTCGGCCCGCTCTCCTTGGGCTGGACTCACGACATGGTCTACGACGCGAGCGAGCCCTATCTTGAGCGGTGGATACTCTGGTTTGGCTTCACGCTAAGGCTGCACAAGTTCCACAAGGGAGATGACGATCGTGCCTATCACGACCATCCTTGGTGGTTTATCACCTTTCCCTTTGCACCCTATCTCGAGCGAACACCCCAGCAACCCGTCACCATGGTAAAGGCGCTCAGGCCCCATTTTCGGTCAGCTGCGCACCAGCACATTGTGCAGCTCATTGAACGCCGGCCAGTGTGGACGCTGATACTGACGGGCACTAAATCGAATGATTGGGGATTTTGGAACAAGGGGGAATTCACCCCTCATGAGGCGTGGTTGTCGGAAGGGAGTACGAGAGGAACAGAACCACAGCCAAGGGCGATAACATCAAACCTCCCAATCAGAGAGCTTTTTGGCGATTCGTGAACATTAAGGCTATGGCCAATAAACCACCAACCAGCCGACTCGCCGAGGATGGATAGACCAAACATCCAGCAGCCATCAGAGCCATCGCCCGATTCAGGAAAGAAACCGGCGCAAATAAGAATCTCTGCAGAACCATCGACAGCATCAACATCAGAAGTCCAGTAACCAACGCCGACATTAGCACTCCACCCCACCCACTCTCCGCGCTTAGAAGCAGCGGCGAAAAGGCCATCATCAGCGGAATAATGAACAGGCCGCTCGCTAGTTTGACCGCCTCTACTGCGCTTTGCATTGGGGCAGCCCCGGCGACCCCAGCTCCGGCAAAGGCTGCCAGCGCGATCGGTGGCGTGACGTTAGAACTTTGGGCCAGCCAAAAAATAATCATGTGTGCAGTTATCAACGCGAGGCCCAACTCCTGCAGTGCAGGACCGGTCATCACCGCGAGCACAATGTAGGCCGCGGTGGCCGGCAGTCCCATCCCAAGCACTAGAGCGGCAATGGCTACCAGAACGAGTGCGAGCCAAAGCTGCCCACCACTGAGCGCCACAACCGACTCCGTGAATTGCAGTCCGATGCCAGTCTGTCCAATAGTGCCCACCACCAAACCCGCCACCGCGCAGGCAACGGAGATCGACACCGCCAACATGGCCCCCTGTCGCAGGCCTTCGATTAGCTGACTCAAACCAATACGAGTATGGGTGCGCAGCAGGCTGGCCAGCAGCACCGCCGCGCTACCGGCGACTCCTACGAGCACTGGGGAGTAATTCCACAGCAACAAGGCCGTGATCAGCACCAAGGGTAGTAAAAAGTGCAGACCATCTAAGAGCACTCGCCAAGCACCAGCATGGCCCTGCATGCCTTGGAAACCATTCTTCACCGCAAGCACATGAACGTAGAGCAGCACCGATAGGAAGTAAAGGAGTGCTGGTGCCAACGCCATCCAGACGATGTCCCCGTAGGAGGTTTTTGTGAACTCGGCCATCACGAAAGCCCCAGCCCCCATGATCGGTGGCATGATTTGCCCACCGGTAGAGGCCGCAGCTTCAATTCCCGCTGCTTCCTCGGCCGTGTAGCCGAGCTTTTTCATCATTGGAATCGTCAGTGAGCCAGTAGTGACAGTATTTGCAATCGCACTACCTGAAATAGAGCCCATGGCCGCCGAAGCAACCACCGAGGCTTTGGCTGGCCCGCCGCGATAGCGCCCCGCGGCGGCAAATGATAGTTCGATCAAAAACTTTCCCGCGCCGGTGACCTGCAAAAACGCGCCGAAAAGCACAAAACTAAACACAGCGCCGGCAGCGATTCCTAGCGGTGCGCCAAATAGCCCTGCACCAGTGAAGACCTGAAAGCGCACGATACGCTCAAAGGTAAATCCCTTAGTGGCAAGCACATCCGGCAGCAGGTTACCGAAGGCGGCGTAGAGCAAAAATACTAGACCCACCCACATCATCACCGGTCCCACCGAGCGCCGCGCCATCTCAAGGGTCGCGATGATTATTACAAGGCCGGCAGCAAAGTCAGCGCTCTGCAGTCCATTGAGCAGATGTTCAATGCTCTGATAGTCAAAACGCAGAATGCGCCCGCTTGACCAAAGCACTAGCAAGATCGCAAGCAGATCGAACAATCGCGCTGGGCTGCTGTCCTTGGCCATGGGGTATACCATGTATCCCAGAACCAGTATCCAGGCGAGGTGAATGGGCCGAAAATAGGTTGCCGGTTGCTGCCCTAACACGTTTTCAAGGGGCAAACTGCCTAAAGGAAAAAAACCCACCAAGGGCTGCCAGACCTGAAAAAGCGACAAAGAAACAGCAACGGTAGTGGCGAGAATAGACACATATGCCGGAGTGTCCTGACGAGGAAACGTTTGTGCTGACATAACTATCGACTGCCGTTACTGGTCAGTCGCCGCCACCGGCTGAAGGCAATCCATGCCGGGATTTTGCAGAAATCGCCGGGTTCCCGGGTGTAGTGGTACCGCGGGTAGTTGGTGAATGTTGGCAAGAGTCATGTCCTTAACCACGGGCGATACTGCCAGCAACCGAGGATGATCTCGATAGACCGTGCAGGTCAGCGCAAAGGCTAGCGCTTCAGGCATGGCCTCGTGCACGACGACAGCGCTCCAAATCCCTAGAGTTTGCCTCGGCTCATTGACGCCACTGTAGGTCTCGCCAGGAATCAGGTAGCCGGAATAAGCCGGGAACTGCTGGATAAGGCGATCAATTTCCGCATCGCTCAGCGAGATGATTTCGATATCCCGGGTGACGGATAGCTCGGTCACAGCGGCAATCCCCATTCCTCCGACTACGAAGCCCGCATCAAGGGTGCCATCTTTCAAGCCAGAAGTGGTCTCGCCAAAACTGAGATAGCGTGGTGCGATATCATCCAGGCTCAGCCCCAACCCCGTAAGAATATTGATGGCGGCGACGGAGGTTCCCGACCCTTGAGCCCCTAGGGCCACGCGTTTGCCCGCCAAATCGTCAATGCTCTGAATGCCGCTATCACGCAAACTAAGCATATGCACAATGTTGGGATAGGCGGTAAAGAGCACCCGCAACGGAAGAGGTTCTGGGAATCGACCCTTACCAGCATGGGCACTGCTCACCACATCGGCCATAGCAATCCCTAAATCGCTTTCTTGTCGTGCCACTTGAATCACATTGGTAACCGAACCGCCAGTGACTTCAGCTTTGGCATTCACTCCAGGCAGAACCTCGGACCAAAGTGATGCCATGGCGCCGCCGAATGGGTAGTACAAACCGGCGGGGCCGCCCGTGGCGATGGCAAGAGTGCGCTCGCTCTCGCCGCAACCCGCTAAGAAAAACACGCAGAACAGCCAGAAGATTTTTTGATGGATTGTTTGAATGAATACTCGATGCATGGCACTAGCGTAACAGTAGGCGCTGTTGCGCCAAAGCAGTCGCATTCAGGTAAGCATTAACCAAAAACGTCGTGCAGGTAGTAAACGCCAATTTTGAGAATGAACTCAATGCCGGCAGCAATCAGAGATGTGTCGATCTCACAGATGATGGCGTAGGCAATCAGCGCCGTCGTCGCCGTCACTACCAATCGCTAAGAAAACGCCTTTGCATCGCTGTGCGAATGGGTCGGCTGGGCTAACTGAGTAAGAGCTTCACTCACAGCAGCTCCAGCAGCCGATCCACGCATTCCTCGACACTAAGCTTACTAGTGTCAAGCCGCAGGTCAGCACTTTCCGGCGCCTCGTAGGGAGAGTCGATGCCGGTGAAATGAGGTAGATCACCTCGACGCGCCTTCTTGTATAGCCCCTTGGGGTCTCGAGACTCGGCCACATCCAGCGACACGTCGAGAAAGACCTCAGCAAATTCACCGGGTTTAAACAGACCTCTGGCCATGTCGCGTTCCGAGCGAAACGGTGAAATAAACGCGGTGATCACCACCAGGCCGGCGTCAGCCATCAGTTTCGCGACCTCTGCCGTGCGCCGAATATTCTCTACCCTATCTGCTTCGGTAAATCCTAGATCTTTGTTGAGACCACCGCGAATATTGTCGCCATCAAGCAGATAGCTATGTGTGCCCATGCTATGCAGACGACTTTCTAGTGCATTGGCAACCGTGGATTTACCCGAGCCGCTCAGACCCGTGAGCCATATTACCTTACCCTTGTGCCCCATCAGCTTAGCCCGGCTAGCGGTGTCGATAGTGGTTTGAGTGGGATAAAGATTTTGCGCTCTTCGCAGACCGAAGTTGATCATGCCCGCACCCACCGTTGCCTTGCTGTAGCGGTCAATCAGGATGAAGGAGCCAAGGTCGCGGCAATCAGCGTAGGCGGTGAAAGGTATGGACTCATCCAGGCTGAGGGTCACACGACCGATATCGTTAAGAGCCAGGCTGCGACTGGGCAATTGCTCGAGTGTATTTACATTCACTTTGTATTTGATTTCTGTCAGGGTCGCGCAGATGATGCGAGCTCCAAGCATCAGGCTGTAGCCACGCCCCACGTAGCCAGCATTCTGGCCCATCCATACAAGCGACGTATCGAACTGATCTGAGACTTCACAGGGCGCACCCTTCGCCACGATGACATCACCGCGGGAGACATCTATTTGCCGGTCAAGGGTTAGGGTCACACTTTGTTTGGGCAGGGCCCGCGGCAGGGATTGGTCGAACAGCACGATGGCTTCAACGACGGCCTCTTGGCCGCTGGGCAGCACTTGCACCGCTTCCCCCGGAGCGATGCTGCCCGCCGCAACGGTGCCGGCAAAGCCGCGAAAATCCGCATTAGGGCGATTGACCCACTGCACCGGCATCCGAAAATCGGCGTCTAGATTGGACGCGGCGACCTCCACGGTCTCCAAGTAGCCCAACAGCGTGGGGCCACTGTACCAATCGGTTCGCCGAGAGCGCTCAATGACATTGTCACCCTGCAGTGCGGACAAAGGGATACTTGTTATGCTCGCGAAATTGAGCGCTTCAGCGAAGGCCAAATAGTCAGATTCTATTTGCGCGAATACCGCAGGATCATAGTTGACCAGATCCATCTTGTTTACCGCCAACACCACATGAGAAATACCCAGCAGCGACGCCAAACAAGAGTGGCGGCGAGTCTGAGTCAGCACGCCTTGGGAGGCGTCAACCAGAATCACCGCGACATCAGCTGTGGAGGCTCCGGTGACCATGTTTCGCGTGTACTGCTCGTGGCCCGGAGTGTCCGCAACGATAAACTTGCGATGATCCGTGCCGAAAAAACGGTAGGCCACGTCGATTGTAATGCCCTGTTCGCGCTCGGCTGCAAGGCCGTCTACCAGCAACGCAAAATCAATGTCGCCACCTTGGGTTCCCAGCCTTTTGGATTCTTTGAGCAGCGTGGCAACTTGATCGTCGAAAACCAGCTGGGCCTCGTAAAGCATACGTCCAATGAGGGTGCTTTTACCGTCGTCAACGCTGCCGCAGGTGATGAAGCGCAAGAGGTCCAGCGCGTTCTGTTGCGCTAGGTAAGAATCTACTTCCCCCGAGGTGGTGAGGTCTTGGACACTCATCAGAAGTACCCTTCATGCTTTTTCTTCTCCATGGAGCCTGAAGAATCGGAATCAATGGCTCTGCCCTGGCGTTCGCTGGTTCGCGAGTTAAGGAGTTCCAGCACAATCGAAGACAAGTCGTCGGCGTTAGATTCCACCGCACCGGTGAGTGGGTAGCAGCCCAGGGTGCGAAAACGCACACGTTTGATCTCAACCTTTTCATCAGCGCCCACGGGCAGGCGGTCATCGTCCACCATTACCCACATACCATCCTTCGCCACTACGGGACGCTCCGCCGCAAAATATAGCGGCACGATGGGAATATGCTCTCGGTAGATGTACTGCCAAATGTCCAGCTCGGTCCAATTCGACAGCGGGAATACACGAATGCTCTCACCCGGATTCTTTTGACCGTTATATAGCTGCCACAGTTCCGGTCTCTGGTTTTTCGGATCCCAGCGGTGTGCGGGATTACGAAACGAGAATATCCGCTCCTTGGCGCGGCTCTTCTCTTCATCTCGTCGTGCGCCACCGAAAGCCACATCAAAACCGTGAGTGTTCAGTGCCTGCTTCAATCCCTGGGTTTTCATCACGTCGGTATGAATGGCGCTGCCGTGATCAAAGGGGTTGATGTTCTTGGCGACACCTTCGGAGTTGATATGCACGATGAGTTCCACACCGCTTTCCTTTGCCATGTAATCGCGAAAGTCGTACATGGCCTGAAATTTCCAGCGGGTATCAACGTGCATGAGTGGAAACGGCGGCGGACTGGGATAAAAAGCCTTGCGGGCAAGGTGCAGCAGTACCGAGCTGTCCTTGCCCACGCTATAGAGCATGACAGGATTATCGGCTTGAGCCACCACCTCGCGCACGATGTGAATACTTTCAGCCTCTAAACGATCTAAATGCGATAGACCAAGCGCTCGTGCTAGTTCAGAGCATTCAGATCCCTGATAACGACTGAGCAGCCCTGCTCCGGTCTCAGCCTTGGGCGAGTGATAGGCGGGCAAGGCAAAGTGCACAGATCGATTAGCAGTCAACACCAACTCATGGCTGCCCTGCTGCGCCACTAGCTGGCGGCTCAACGACAGGGCCTCACCCTGGGGCCAAAGCAGCGCGGGCTTATCACCCACTAATAGCTCTAAACCCTCAAGCAAGACGCGCGCGCTCGACGCATTCGCGTTGCCCGGAACAAATACCCACTGTCGAGCGAGCCGACCATCATTCACCGACACCACTAGGTCTGGACCGAGGCGAGACGACTGCAGTACCCAGCTGGGCTGCCGTTTGCGCTTCGCGTCAT
>JAYYHB010000348.1:0-4198 GCA_036157095.1 Pseudomonadota bacterium | reverse complement strand
TGACAATATACGTCTGGTGGGCGGTAGCCATATAGTTATCAAACGTCAGCTGCCGGACGATCGCGCCTACATGTTTCAAAATGCTGATGGCCGGGTAGTGTTCGCCATTCCCTATGAAGAGGAATACTTGCTAATCGGGACAACCGACAACGATCATGCGTCTCTCGAGGAAACCCCAAAGATCTCGGAAGAAGAAATCCAATATCTATGCGATGTTGCTTCGCAATATTTAGCAGAAACCGTTACGCCTGAGGACGTAGTCTGGCACTTCTCCGGTGTTAGGCCCCTGTTTAACGATGGTGCAAGCGAGGCGACCGAGGCGACTCGAGATTATGTGATCACGCAAGATCGTCAGTACGACGACACTCTGATCAACGTCTTTGGCGGCAAAATCACTACCTATCGCAAGCTGGCAGAGGGAGTCCTTGCCCTGGTGGATCAGCGCACCCAGACCCGTTCAAAGAGGTGGACAGCGGGTACAGCGCTGCCCGGCGGCAATTTTGCAGTCTTATCTTTCGAAACTCTGGTAATCGAAGCACAGCGCCACTTTGCATTCGCTGATCCGCTGCTTGTACGGCGGCTTGCCCATCTATACGGCACTGAAGTTTGGGCGCTTCTCAAAGACTGTAAGCAGATCTGTGATTTGGGCACTCATTTCGGAGCTGGGCTGTATCAGGTCGAGGTGGATTACTTAGTCCGTGAGGAGTGGGCCAGACTGGCCCAAGACATTATTTATAGACGCACCAAGCTCGGCCTGCGCATGACGACCGAGGAAATCTCAGCCCTTGAGCAATACCTGGATACTCTTCATTTCTTACAGGACGCGTCGGTAGACCAGAGAGTTTCCGATCTTAGCCCGGACGTCGATAGCGCCCAAACGGCGGAGGCAGTAGGCCATCTGCTGAGCTAATGCCTTGGGCTGTCCCATCGCTGCGGCGAGATCTTGAGTAGTGAATTCTTCCGGGAGTTTGTCGATGACAAAGGCCCATAGGTCGTCCGCAGACGAGAGGCGATAGCGCTCTACCACGTCAAGCAACTGTCGCCCCCTACGGCGCCATCCCCCTCTACCTCGCCGTGCCTTAGGGTCATAGGTCTGAAGCTCTTCTTCCTCGGTCAGTACAGCCTCTACCGCAAAGTTCGGGTGATTAAGCAGTTCGGGTATGTACACGAGCTCCCGTAGAATATGCACCATGGCGCCACGCTTAGGGGACCGTCTTCGGGTCAGTTCACCGGTTTCAGGATCGCGAAGGCGCAGCAAGTATTTGGCTTGGGGAATGGGATGCACCAGGACAACAGGAAAACGTTCCGCGAGCGCACGCATTTTGCGCGCAAGGCCGCTGAAGCTGGAGGTTTGAATTTCGTATACGACACCATCGCAAAGGACATCGGCGACAAAATCCCCCAGGGATACTTCGGTTTGACCTTCTGCGCCCAGGTACTGGGCTTTCAAGGCAGCATGCAAGGCACCTTCATTGAGCACTCCGATATGTCGTATCTTCGGCATTACCCAAGGATAGCTTCTGCAGGGTGCGCAACGCCAATTCGAGAACATTGATGAGTCAAACAGAGCATTGGCAAATTGAGGTAGAGACCCCAATTGGCGTCCAGTCCGGCACCCTTGAGTTCACCCAAACAGGTGACGCTATAGAAGGACGTCTCTTCAATGATTCTGGCGAGCTGAAACTTCGCAGCGGATCCATCGAAGGCGAAAGCCTGAGCTGGGAGGTCGAGCTATCGCGCCCAATCCCGATGACGATTAGGTGCCAGGCACTTCGTGAGGGTGAACAGCTGGCCGGCAGCGCAACGGTTGCAGCCTTTGGCGACATCAACTTTACTGGTCGCCGAATTATCGTTTAGTTACAAGGGGGGAGACATGAGCTGGGACGATGAGTTAAACGAAATGGCCCTTCGCGCCGGTTTGGCGGAAGCCATGGGCGGGGAGGAAAAAGTTGCCAGGCAGCACGAATTCAACAAGCTCACGATTCGTGAGAGGATCGCCCATATCGCAGATGAGAACTCGTTTCACGAGATCGGCAAGCTCGCGGGTGTGGGGGAATATGATGAGGACGGCGAGCTAAAACACCTGACCCCCTCGAACTTCGTATTCGGTTCCGCCGAAATCGACCAGAGACCTGTGATTTTATCTGGCGACGACTTCACCGTCCGCGGTGGCTCTGCGGACGCTTCCATTGCCGGCAAGCGGGTACAGGCCGAAGGTCTGGCGGCAGAGCTCAGGCTGCCTCATATCCGGCTCGTCGATGGCATGGGCGGAGGCGGATCGGTCAAAACCATTGAAACCGCGGGGCGAACCTATATTCCAGAATTGCGCGGCTGGGAAACCATCGTTTCCCACTTGAGCATCGCCCCGTCTGTCTCCCTCGCGCTTGGCTCGGTTGCAGGCATCGGCGCTGCACGCGTCGCAACATCTCATTACTCGGTCATCGTAAAAGACAGTGCGCAAATGATGATCGCTGGACCCGCGCTAGTCGATTGGGCGAGCCTTGGCGATGTCAGCAAGGAGGAACTTGGTTCCTACAAAATTCACACCCGAAATGGCGCCATTGATGACGCCGCTGATAGCGAACAGGAGGCCTTTGAGATGGCCCGCCGCTTTTTATCCTACCTCCCAAGCAGCGCTGACGAACTGCCGCCCGTCATCGAATGCACAGACAATCCCAATCGTGAAGATCAGACGTTGTTGTCCATCGTGCCCAAGGATCCCAGGCAGGTCTACAAAATGCATACGATACTAGAGTCCGTCTGCGATGAAGGTTCGTTCTTTGAAATCGGAAAAAAATGGGGTCGATCGATAATAACCGGCTTGGCCAGACTAGACGGCATGCCGGTCGCGATCTTTGCTGAAAACCCCAGAGTTTACGGAGGTGCATGGACAGCAGATGCGGCGCATAAACTTATACGCCTGATGGATTTGGCCTCCACCTTTCATCTGCCTGTGATTCATCTGGAAGATTGCCCGGGATTTTTAATCGGCAAGCAGTCTGAAGAAGAGGGCACCATTCGCGCAGGGGCCGCAGCACTGGCCGCCATGGGCCAACTCACCACACCATTTTGCTGCGTGGTTATTCGTAAAGCCTTTGGCGTGGCCGGCGGTGCCAACCACAAGCCCGGCAGCCATCACTTTCGCGCCGCCTGGCCCTCTGGGGACTGGGGCTCACTGCCTATTGAGGGCGGTATCGAGGTGGCCTACAAAGCAGAAATCGCGGAGGCCGAGGATCCTGACGCTCATCTAGCCAAAATCAAGGATCGCTTGAATCGCCTGCGCTCGCCCTTTCGTAGTGCTGAGTACTTTGAAATCGAAGAGATAATTGATCCACGCAAGACTCGCAGCTACTTGTGCAAATGGGCGAAACTTGCGCGCAAAGCGCTACGCACAGATCCGCCTAACTTCGGTTATCGCCCCTAACAAAAAACGATTAGAAGAACGACCAAGTTTTACCAGATAGTGGAGTCATTATGAGCGACGGTTTTCGACAACACTCTTACCAGCCGCCTGCCGGGGCGACAGAAATCATCTTGGTGCGCCACGGCGAATCCCGGGCAGCAAGCATGGAAAACCCCTTTCCCCTGGTCGACGGTCACGGCGATCCTGAACTGCATCCCAATGGCGAACAGCAGGCCGTAGCGGTGGGTGAAGCACTAAAGAGAGAGAACATTGCCGCCATATACGTCACATCTCTACAACGCACCGTGCAAACCGCCGCGCCGTTGGCAGCTCACCTAGGAATAAAGCCTCAGGTTGAGGCCGATTTGAGAGAGATACTATTGGGCGAATGGGAGGGCGGCATACTGCGCATGAAAGCCGCAGCGGGCGACCCGCTCTTTCTGCAAATGCAGGCGGAACAGCGCTGGGATGTAATTCCAGGTGCAGAAAGTTGGGAGACCGTGAACGCTCGCGTGACCGCGGGATTGGCGCGCATCCACGATGCACACGCAGATGAAAAGGTTGTTGCCGTTGTCCACGGAGGCGTGATTGGCCACATCCTAGCCCACGCCACCGGCGCCTCACCATTCGCCTTCAATGGAGCCGATAACGGATCAATCACGCGCATCGTCATGCATGAGACTGGCATAAAGGTGCGGTCGTTTAACGATAATTTGCATGTGCGGAGCACGCTGCATGCCGGCAGCGGACAACTCACCTAGCGCTTTTTGGGCAATGGGTTTAGGTCCATTGATC
>JAYYHB010000347.1:0-4441 GCA_036157095.1 Pseudomonadota bacterium | reverse complement strand
GGGTAACCCTAATGGTGTACTTAAAGCCGGCCCAGCCATGGCGCTAGTTGTGCGCCACAACACTAAGCTGAAAAACGGCAACATCGCTGAAGGCTGTCTGAGTGTGCTCGGTCAAGCTAACGCCGTGGGTATTACCCTGCTGGCAGATCAGGGCACTGGCATGTTCCAAGGCGTAAAAGAACTTGACGTCTACCAGAGCATGCGCGACAGCGGTCGCATGACCGCACGCTTTCGCTACAGCGTCGGGCAAGCTATGGCTGACCGTTGGGACGAAATTGGCTTGCAGTGGGGCGAAGGTGATGAATGGGTGCGCCGTACCGGCTGGAAGATTGTTTCTGACGGTTCCAACCAAGGTCGTACAGGCCTGCAGCGCGAGGCCTTTATCGGGATAGAAGGCGAAAACGCCCGTGGCATGGCCTATATCGAAAAAGACGAACTCGACCAAGCTGTTGAGAAGCGCCTGCGTCAGGGCTGGGCCGTTTGCGTGCACGCGAATGGCGATGCAGCCATTGATCGGGCGCTAGATGCGTTTGCTAAGGCAAAGGCTAATGGGTTGGACCCTGCCGCACGGCGCTGCCGAATCGAGCACTGCAGCATTCTGCACGACGAGCAGATTGAAAAAATGGCGGAACTGGGGCTTTCCCCGAGTTTTTTGATTGGCCACGTGCATTACTGGGGTAAGGCCTTCGTTAACGACATCTTTGGGTTAGAGAAAGCGTCTAAGCTTGATCGCACTGGCGCCTGCGAAGACAAGGGTATTCGCTGGAGCCTGCATTCCGATGACCCGGTGACCGAGATGAATCCTTTGCGCTGCATGGAAAACGCGGTGGTCAGAAACATGTGGCGCAGCAATGAGCTCCTCTCGCCCGAAGAGCGTGTGCCCGCTGCGGCCGCGCTGCGAGCCATGACCCTAGACGCTGCCTGGCAGTGTCACTCCGATCATGAAGCAGGCAGCCTCGAAGTAAGTAAATTTGCTGACTTCGTCGTGCTGGACAAAGACCCACTGACCGTTGCGCCTGAAACCCTCGGCAGCATTAAAGTGCTGGAAACTTGGGTGGGTGGCGAGCAGGTATTTTGCCGAGCAGCTCAAGCGTAATTAGGCTCGGCGTCACTCACTGGCTGTCTAGTAGCAAGCTTGCGCCGCTGCTTTCGCTGGATTGCAGTGAAGCTGGCGGGAATAAAATACAGGGCGATGATCGCTGAACCCGCCACACCGCCTGCAATGGCCGTCGCCAAGGGCGGCCAGAATTTCCCACCATTGACGATCAGCGGCACGAATCCACCAATGGTGGTCAGCGTGGTCGAAACGATATGCCGAGAGGCGTCGACGACCACATCGACCACGGCTTCTGTGTCCCCTGTGCTTGCAACTTCGCTGGCCTTAAGAGCAGACAGTACGATGATGGCTCCGTTAATGGCTAAGCCCATCATGCCCAGCGCGCCTATCAGCGCCATGTAGCCAAAGGGGTAGCTGAAAATACGCAAACCCAGCAGGGCAAGGCCGAAGCTCAAAATCGCGACAACGCCGATAAGCCCTGCTTGACGAAAAGAGTTCAAGGACAAAATAACCACTGCAGTCATGGCCAGGGCGAAAAAGACAAACACCGATACGATACTGCCGATTGATTCCGCGCTTTCTTCAGCAACGCCGCCAACGCTTAGGCGATAGCCGGGTGGCGGTTCGTAATCTTGCTGCGCTAGTGCTTTTTGAATATCGCCCATGACACTGTCTGGCAGGGTAAAGGGCTGTAGGAATGCTTGCACCGTACTTAGCCGTTCTCCCTGGCGACGATCAATGGCCGATGCCGTTGGCTGTAGCTGCCACTCGCCTAGCTCTTCCAAGGGAATGCCATCGCCGCCCATGGTCAGCATGGGTAGGGTGGTTAGATCCGCCATGTCGTTGCGGTAGCGGTCGGCGAGCTGCACGCGCACAGGAATTTGTCGGTTGCCCTCCAGTATCGAGCCGGCATTCTGTCCGCTGAGAAGCGCGTTAATATTCTGCGCCAATTGGCCGGTGCTGATGCCGCTGGCGGCTGCCGTGTTCTCCCGGGGAGCAAAGGCGAGCTTGGGCTCCGCTGTTGATAGGGTAGCGCGTACAAAGGTGACTTTGGGTATGCCGGCGACTATGGCTCTCAGTCGCTGCGCTTCGGTACGCAGCACTGCCAAGTCAGGGCCGATGATGCGTAGCTCTATCGGCGCGTTGGTCGGTGGGCCCTGCTCAAAGGGAATGGCGAGCACCTCGGCCTCGGGCAGAGCGAGGGACAAGTCGTCCTGCAGGGTCTTCAGCACTTTTTCGGTGTCTTCTGCCGAGGTGGTATTGACCCACCCCGCAGCAAAGCTCGGCACTCGCTCGTTAAGCGAGACTACGTTGTAGTAGACCCGCGGCGCACCTTCACCAATGGTCCAAAACGTATCGGTAACGTTGGAATAACTGCGCAGAATATTGTCCGCACGAAAAACGCTGTCGCGGGTTTCCCATATCGACGCCTGGCTGGGCAGGGAGATTTGAATTTGAAACTGATTGCGATCAACCGCCGGGAAAAACTGATTAGTCAAAGTAGGCGATAGAGCAAAGCCAATAAACGGCATGACTAAGGCCACCCCGATCCCTAGTATCGGGCGTGCAACGGCAAGCTGAAGTGTTTTGCGATACCACTGACTAAGCCCTGGGTTTGAAAAGCCTTGCTGCCACCAGCGACCACCGCCGCGAGATGGCCAACGTTCCTCAATATAACCGGCGAAGGCGGGTATGACGGTCATCGCCAAAAAGAATGAACTTGCCACGGATAGCGCCACGGTTACGCCGAGGGTGCCGGTGAAATCGCCGACACCCCCTGGCGCGAGCGCTATGGGCATGAAGGCGAAAACGGTGGTAGCAGTAGACGCGCCTAGGGGAATCCAAAGATGTTTAATGGAACGATCAATGGCCTCGCTAACAGATGCCCCGCGCTGTCGTTTGAGCTTGTAGTCTTCCACCACGACGATGGCGTTATCGATTAATAGCCCCAGAGAAATGATCAGACCGGTGACGGACATTTGGTGCAGAGGAATGTCCAAGTACATCATGCCAATCAGCACCATGGCGGCGGACAGTGGTAGCGCGATGCCTACCGTCAGCGCCGAACGCACACCCATCATCCAAATTAGCACCAGTAGCACTAAGATCAGCGCGAACACGAGGTTGGTACCCAGCGATACCATACGGTCGCCGGTATAGGTGTTCTGCATGTAGACGACATCAAGGGCAATGCCGTCGGGGAGGCTGGCCTGCAGTTTGCTTACCGTCGCCTGCGCCGCCCTGGTCCAGGGTTCGATTTGCAGTCCAGGCTGCATTTTAGCGTTGACGAATATCACCTGCTTATCGCCATGAAACGCCAAGCCGCGGGGTGGGTCGAGGGTTGTCTTGCTGACCGTGGCAACATCAGACACGCGCAGGGTTTGACTGTTCGCATTGACCGCAAGGGGAATGCGAGCGATGCGCTCCGCTGATTTCAGATCGGCCTGTACCTCGACCAGCATGTCGCTGGTACCCGAGCGCAGTCGGCCAGCGGGAATTTTGGTATCAGCGCTGGCGATCGCTGAGGCGACTCGCGCTGCGTTCATACCGCTTGTTGCGAGTTTGAAGGGGTCAACGGCGACACGTATTTCTTCTTCGGCTTCGCCCCAGGTTTCAGCGATTTCCGTGCCAGGCGTGTTGGCGAGGTTGATGCGCAGGGATTCCGCAATCCGCGACAAAATGCCCATTTGAGGTTGCGAGGGATGCTGCCAACTGATGGCAACAATAATCGTAGACGCTATGGGCTGATTCACCTCCAGCTCTGGTTCCACCGTGCCTGGGGGCAGCTTGGGCAGGGTATCACCCAGTATGTCGCGAACTTGCGACCAGACGTTATCGGTCTGGTCGTCAGCAACAGATTCATAAAGCTCGATACCGACGACGGATTGACCACCCTTGGAACTGGAGTTCAGCTCCTTAATGTCTGGAATTTCCCGCAGGGCAGTTTCGATAGGTTCGCTGATCAAGGTTTCCATGCGCTGCGCAGTTGCACCAGGCAAAAAGGTCACAACCATTCCGTAGCGTTCTGCCATCTTCGGATCTTCTTGGCGCGCAAGTCCGGCAAATGCGGCTCCGCCAAGAACCACAATGAACAGCACCAGTAGGGCGCTGACGCGAGGGTTGGTATAAAAAAGGTTAGCGCGCACTGATGGCCATCTGCGCAGCTATCGGTATCACCCGCTGACCGGCGACGATGCGCTGTGTACCGGTGGCAACGACGCGATCACTGTTTGAGAGCAGGCCACGCACAAAGGCTCGGTCGCCTTCGTTGTGCACAATCTCAACCAAACGCTGTTGCACGACGTTTTCGGCGTCGATGATAAAGACGCCCCACAGCCCCCGATCCATGGCTGTGAGGGCTTCAATGGGTACCCAAAAACCGTT
>JAYYHB010000346.1:0-3532 GCA_036157095.1 Pseudomonadota bacterium | reverse complement strand
CGGTAACGACTAGCATTGGACTGCAGGACCTGGGTCAATGTGCGGGAATACACGTCAACATGCCAAATGCGGGTGCCCCGAAAGAAGCCCTGTTGAACCCAACCGAGCGAGACATGGTCGCCCTTGCGAGCGCTAAATACTACGCCGACTGGGGAGCAGGCTATTCCAAGCAGCAAAGCACGCGTCCACAGACTCTCGGCTACGGATTAGTCGACTCGCCAATGGGCCAGGCCACTTGGATTATGGAAAAGTTTTATGAATGGACAGACTGCAATGGGCATCCCGAGAATGTGCTCGATCGTGATGAACTGCTCGATAACATCATGCTTTACTGGCTGTCTGGCGCGGGGGCATCATCGGCCCGCCTTTATTGGGAAAGTTTTGGTACCGCTTTCGGCGGTGACAGCGCTACGCAGGTGACAATACCCACAGGCTGTAGCATCTTTCCCAAGGAAATT
This sequence comes from Pseudomonadota bacterium, assembly GCA_036157095.1. Taxonomy (GTDB): domain Bacteria; phylum Pseudomonadota; class Gammaproteobacteria; order Pseudomonadales; family Azotimanducaceae; genus UBA4421. The sequence goes on along the minus strand of JAYYHB010000346.1, from coordinate 3,074 downwards.
GTGGCGACGCCGCGAAGTTGGGCAGAGACCCGCTATGCGAATATCGTTTACTGGAATGAATTGGATCGCGGCGGCCATTTCGCTGCCTTTGAACAGCCGCAGCTTTTTGTCGAAGAGTTGCGAAAGTGCTTCGGCCAAATGACGTTGGGATAACAGGGACAACCATAGGAGGGCTAGACGGTGGCAGTAACACTAAAAATAAACGGACGCGACGTCGTACTAGACATACCCGACGACACACCGCTGTTGTGGGCAGTGCGCGACGAACTCGATTTAAAAGGCACCAAATTTGGCTGCGGTATAGGTATGTGTGGTGCCTGCACGGTGCATGTGAACGGGGTGGCCCAGCGCTCATGCATTACCCCGGTGGCGAGCTTGGCGAATGCCTCAATCACGACCATTGAGGGTTTAAACGCCGAAGGCGAACATCCGTTGCAACAGGCCTGGATAGCCACTCAAACACCCCAGTGCGGCTACTGCCAGTCGGGGCAAATCATGCAGGCTGCAAGTTTATTGGCAACCAACGCCAATCCGACAGACGCTGAGATCGATTCGGCCATGGGCGGCAACCTGTGCCGCTGCATGGCCTACACTCGAATCAAAAAAGCCATCAAGCTGGCTGCCTCAGCAGGATCTTTAGCCACCAACGTCGGCTCGGAGAAGGCACATGGGTAAGCATATACGCGAGGCGACCAACTCGACCACCGGGCAAACCCGTTGCGTCACTCGACGAGGCTTTATGATTGGCTCAGTGGGTGCAAGTGTCGCCATGGCTATGGTGCCAGCGGCACTGTTGGGCGGATGCGCTGAAGAAATTCTTAACGCCCAGCCATTCGAGCCGACGGTTTGGTACAGCATCGATCCCAGCGGCGCGATCAGTGTTAAGGTCACGAAGGCGGAAATGGGCCAGCATGTGGGAACGTCATTGGCACGTATCGTGGCAGAAGAACTTGAGGCGGATTGGAGTGCTGTTAGCATCGACTATGTCGATACCGATGCCAAGTATGGTGCGTACGTCACCGGCGGCAGCTGGTCCATTTGGACGAGCTTCGATCAGCTAAGCCGTGCTGGGGCAGCCGGACGTGTCGCGCTCATTGAAGAAGGCGCGCGATTGCTCGGGGTCGAGCCGGGTCAATGTGTCGCTGAGAATTCCCAGGTGGTCTGTGGCAACAAACAGATCAGCTATGCAGATATCGTCGCTAAGGGCCAGCTTTCGCGAACCTATACCGACGAACAGCTGGCCAGTCTGCCGTTGAAAGCCGCTAAGGATCGCAAACTTGTTGGCGTAGACACTCTGGCACTTGATGTGCCCGCGAAAAGCCAGGGGACGGCTATTTACGGTATCGACGCAACCTACGAGGGAATGGTCTACGCCAAACCACTGTTGCCGCCGACGCGCTATGGGTCTTCTGTGCAGTCCGTCGACGATAGTCGAGCAAAAAGCGTACGAGGTTATCAACAAAGCTTGGTGCTTGTTGATCCGTCCAACTCGGTGCCGGGTTGGGTGCTGGTGGTAGGGGACTCCTATCATGCTGCCCAGCGCGCGGCCCAGGTGATCGACGTGAAGTGGCAGGCTGGGCCTACCGCAGCAGTTCAAGAGGCTGACTTGATCGCCCGTGCAGATGAGCAGATTGCTAGCGGCGAAGGCGCCCTGGTGTTGGACGATGCTGGTATCGATACCGCTTTTGATGCCGCAGAGCAGGTCTTGGAAGCGCGCTACACCACCAGTACCGCGCTGCATTTTCAGCTAGAGCCGGTTAATGCCATCGGCTTGCAGAAAGACGGTAAGTGGGAGCTGCATACCGGCGCACAGTGGCAGTCCTTGTCGATGCCCGTATATGCCAAAGCCTTGGGTGAGCCCGAGGAGAACATCGTTATGCGTACGCATCTGCTTGGCGGCGGTTTCGGCCGCAGGCTCAACGGTGACTACGGCGTGCCGGCTTTGCTTGCGGCTAAGGCGTTAGGCAAGCCTGTAAAGGTTGTACTTTCCCGGGAGGATGACTCGCGTTTCGACTCACCGCGCTCACCCTCGGTACAGCATCTGCGAATGGCCCTCGGTGCAAACAGCCAAGTGCTGGGTATGCAGCATGCTGCATCGGCAGGATGGCCCACCGCGGAGTTGGCAAGCTTTTTCCTAGCCGAAGGTATCAACGGTGAGAAGTACGATCCGTTTTCCATCAACGGGGCAGACCACTGGTATGACGTGGGCCCCCATCAGGTCCGCGCAGTGATGAACGACCTTGCTCAGCAAACCTTCCGTCCTGGATGGCTACGCTCTGTCGCACCAGGCTGGACGAACTGGGCGTCCGAATGCTTTATGGATGAAGCAGCGCATTTGAGCGGGGTCGATCCCCTGGTCTTTCGCCAAGGCCTGTTGACTGGCCAAGGGAAGAACGCAGGTTCTGCGCCAAATGCGGTGGGCGGTGCTAAACGTATGTCTAATGTGCTGGCCCGTGCCGCAGCAAAATCCGGTTGGGGCAAAACTCTGCCCGAGGGTCAGGGTATGGGTATTGCCTGTACGTTCGGACAAGAGCGTGCCATGCCAACCTGGACAGCTTGTGTAGCGCAGGTGACCGTCGACGCCGACTCCGGCGCTGTGAGCCTAAACAAACTGACCATCGTCATCGATGCAGGAAGCATTGTGCACCCTGATGGCGCCTTAGCGCAGACGGAGGGTGCGGCCCTTTGGGGGGCGAGCCTTGCCCTGCACGAGGGGACTGAATTTGTCGATGGCCAGGTAAAAGACACGAACCTGAACGGGTATCGGCCCATGCGCATGGGCGACGTGCCCGAACTGGATATCGAGTTCGTCGAGAGCGATCAGCAGCCCGTAGGGTTGGGTGAGCCGGCAACTACTGTGGTGGGCCCAGCTATCGGCAACGCGATCTTTGCCGCTGTCGGTGCGAGGGTCCGGCACCTGCCGATTCGGCCAGATGCGGTGAAGCAGGCGTTAAGCGACGCTAAATTGGCATAGCCGATCCTTGGATCTGCCCACCAAGAAAAAAGGGCCGAAAGGCCCTTTTTTAGATTTACTTACCGTTGAACTGTGGCGTGCGTTTTTCGCTAAAAGCTTT
>JAYYHB010000345.1:0-3578 GCA_036157095.1 Pseudomonadota bacterium | reverse complement strand
GTCAAAAGTCGAAAGAATGTCATTTGCATAAGCGTCCGGTCGGACGAGGTAAGAAATGTACGTGTCAAAAACCTCCCCTCGGCACCCTCGGTCTCATTGGTGCTGTCGTCGCGTTCACGGCAGCACTCTTTACCGGGGGAGGTTTGTCGAAACGCAGCTACTGCCAGGTAAGCTGACCCATGGAGATTTCACCCGCCGCTGCAAGGCGGTCCTGCTCCGCTCTAGCTTTCACGTAGTGGTGAATCATGGTCGTGTCTTGCTCTGATAACACATCGTCAAAGGCTGCCATTCCGTTGGCCGCTAACAAGCCATCCATAACGATTTGGTTGAACGCGGTATGCGTACCCTCGCTCATGCGACGCAAATCGGGAATTGAGCCACCGGAGCGCACGGCTAAGCCATGACAAACAGCACAGTAGTTGTTGTAGTGTCGCTCACCGGCCGCAATTTGATCACTCGAGGCCACCAAGTCGGCCTGCACAGGAATGCTGCGGTCGCGCACGGTGGGCACCGGCAATTCCTCGGTACCGCCGACTTTGAAGACCAACAGACGCCCGTAGTTGTTGTAGGTTAGCGAAGCGTGCTCAGCCACTGGCGGCAAAGGCTCGCCACCAAACAGGTCACCGCCTCCAGTACCGGTCAAAATAGAGACATACTGCTCACCGTCAATCTCGAAGGTGATGGGCGGCGCTAACATAGAGGTATAGGTATTAAACTGCCACAGTGCTTCTCCCGTGTCTTTGTCGTAGGCCGTGAACATTCCCAGTGCATCGCCCTGAAACACCAGGCCGCCCGCAGACGACAGCACGCCACCGTTCCAGTAATGAGGTATTTCAACCACCCACTTGTCTTCGCCAGTAAGGGGATCGAAGGCTTTCAAATAGCCCTTGGGCGTAGGCTGGTCGGCAATATTATCTACCACTAGTTGGGTGATCCGGCCAAACTCCAGGCCGGTGTTCCAGCCGCCAGGATTACGCTTATACAGGCCAGACTGCTTCCAGTCCTCGCTCATGCCATAAATCAAAGGATTGTCCTGTGCCGGGATGTATACCACTCCAGCCTCTTCATCCACAGACATCGCCTGCCAGTTATGTGCCCCCAAGGGCCCAGGCAGAACCCACTGCTCTTTTTGCGTGTAGTCGAGGTCTGGGTTTTCAACTGGACGACCGGTTTCTAAATCGACATGGCTCGCCCAGGTTACTGTGGCGAAAGGATTAGCCCGCAGTAACTTGCCGTCCTCGCGGTCAAGCACATAGAAAAAACCATTCTTGGGAGCCTGCAGCAAAACCTTGCGCATTTCGCCGTCCACTTCCATATCGGCGAGGGCCATATCCTGTACAGCCGTGTAGTCCCAGTTGTCGCCGGGTGTGGTCTGGTAGTACCACTTCATCGCGCCCGTATCGGCATCAAGGGCAACAATGGAGGAAAGGAACAGATTATCGCCACCACCGGGCGAGCGAATGACGCGCGTCCAGGGTGAGCCATTTCCACCACCCAAGTAAACGTTGTTAAAGTCCGGGTCATACACGATGGAATTCCAAACGGTGCCGCCACCCCCGAATTCCCACCAGCTGCCACCTTTCCACGTCTCGGCGGCCAGCTCCATTTCAGGATGCTCAAAGGGCAGTGAAGGATCGCCGGGCACCGTAAAGAAGCGCCAGACCTCATCACCGGATTCTGCGTCGTATGCGGTGACATAGCCGCGAACGCCGAACTCAGCGCCGCCATTACCAATGAACACCTTGCCATTAGCCACGCGGGGTGCGCCGGTAATGGTGTAAAAGCGTGTGCGATCGATGAGGGTGTCTACTTCCCAAACGACAGAACCAGTAGCCGCGTCCAAGGAAACCAGACGACCGTCTAGCGTGCCCACATAAACACGCCCCTTGTAAACGGCAACGCCTCTATTCACCACATCGCAGCATGCCTTACGCGCCCATTCACCGGGCACCTCTGGGTCGTAGGACCACTTAGTTTCCCCGGTTCGGGCATCCACCGCATACACGCGGCTCCATGTGCTGGACAAGAACATCGTGTCGTCGACAACAATTGGCGTAGCCTCTAACGCCCGATTAGTGTTCATATCCTTGTACCAAGCGAGGCCCAATTGACCGACGGTCTCTTTATTGACCTGCGTCAGCGGCGAAAAGCGCTGCTCTTCGTACGTACGACCAAAAGACAACCAGTTACCCGGCTCAGACTCGGCATTTTTAATGCGTTCATCGTCAATAAAGGCCGTTGTCGGTTCAACCACGGCACTCGCTTGAGCAACCTCCGCGCTCGATGAACCGTCACCTATCTGCGGGCTCATGGCGGTATAGACAACAATTGCCACCACCAGTACACCCAGCAAAGCAAGAACCTTGTTCATGATCCCAATCTCCCGTTTAAGAACAGTGAAAAGTTACCCTATTCCGCGAAGGGATGACACCGTCCAACCCAGAGTCAACCTTATGTTCAGTTAATCTGAAAAAAACGCGAAATTTAGTGGCTTTGTCTAAGAAATCGGCACGTCAATATCGAAACGCGAGATACGGAAAGCAGGAGGCGCAAACCGAACGACAAGAGTCCAGTCTAACAGGAAGCTCAACTGCTCAGGCGCCGACTACCTCTTGCATTAAGTCTTCGACGCGGTGCTGCCACGCTGTGGCCATTCGGCAAGTCCAAGCCTGACCCAATGCCTGAGCGATGGCCTGCTCAAGAGCCCGAAAAAACAGCAAATACATCGGCTCGGTCACCCCATATGCCGATACATGGTTACGGATTTCCCAGCGAAAGTAGTTTCCTGGGCCTTGCAGCTCGGTATCGATGAGAAGCTCGTAGGTTTGTTTGAGCATGCGGGCGCGCATGGGATCGTCTGAGTGCCCCATAAGCCCCTGTGCTTCGGGGCACAAGTGAAAAAAACGGCGATAAGTCTCTTGCTGCAAATCGATGTCTCTCGCAGCCAGCAGTTCGAACGCCTCGTATATTTCGGTACAGCCTCTTGTATGCATCAGCCCCCCCTTCTGCCTGCCGACCTTAGCGTTCCACCTAAGACGAGCCGGGCTCCCTTTAAGGTTGACACTCAGGCACCGTTTCACCGCGAATGAAGGCGCTGATCATCGCATTCACCGCCCCAGGCTGTTCCTGTTGCACCCAGTGCGACACCCCGGGCAAGTACCGAATAGTGAAATCTTTCACATAGTCGCCGGTAGTCAGCGTGGTGCTTTTATCTAGGGCAATATCGTCTTCACCCCAAACCATTAGCGTGGGCACCTCTATCGGCGTGCGCGGGTCAACCCTAGGACGCTTGCGATTGCCGCGAAACAGCGCACGGTAGTAGTTCACCATGGCCGTCAGAGCGCCGGGCTGCGCTGCATTTCGTCGGTACACCTCGCACACTTCTGCGGGGAATTGCGCGGGATCATTTGGCGTCGTGCGAAAAATCTCCGCGATTGGTTGCGCCCTATCACGCCCCAAACCTCGTTCAGGTAGCCAGGGCAACTGAAAGAAAAATACGTACCAACTCTTTTTCAATTGCGTCCAGCCAAAGGCGTCTTGCATCGACTGAGGATGTGGGACGTTGCAAATGATCAATC
>JAYYHB010000344.1:0-5576 GCA_036157095.1 Pseudomonadota bacterium | reverse complement strand
GTCTTTGTTACTTTACACAGCATTTTTATTTGTTGAAGTTTCTGATGTTGTTTTTTCGGAAACATTGATCGACTCGATGAGGGCCGACCTTGCTGAAGACAGCGAAAAGAAAACGAATCGGCGGTCTGAGGGTTTGTTTTTTGCGACTCGAGGGTTCGCGGGTAAGTTTGTGTCGGCGGCAGGGGTGGTCAGCGCAGGCTTCATTGTATCGATTGTGGGGTTTGACTCGATAACAAGCCTGGCAGATTTCACCGATGACCACAGATACCGACTTGCGACATTATTCCTGCCGGTTTACTGCACCATGGTGCTCTGCGCGATCTCCTGCATTAATTTGTATAAGATCAACCGAGAATCTCATCAAGAAAATTTGCAAATTCTGGCAAACCGATCAGCGGACGCTGCGGACAGCGGAACCTAGGCAGCCATGCAGTCATTGCCCGGACTTAGGACAAAAGTGACAGGAGCAAACGCATGAAATTAGGACTATCGCTAGGCTACTGGGGATCAACGCCACCTACCCATCATGTCGAAATGGCGCAAAAGGCAGAATCCTTAGGTTATGACTCGGTATGGACCGCAGAGGCCTATGGCAGCGATGCCATAACACCGTTGGCATGGATTGGGGCGCAGACCAGTAAAATTCGCCTCGGAACCGGCATTTGCCAAATTTCTGCTCGCACGCCCACGGCCATGGCGATGGCAGCCTTAACCATGGATCACCTGTCGAACGGACGCATGATTTTAGGCCTCGGTGTATCGGGGCCTCAGGTCGTCGAAGGCTGGTATGGTGGACCCTTTGCCAAACCCCTGTCGCGCACTCGCGAGTACATTTCGATCATCAAAAAAGTTCTCGCCCGTGAAGAGCCCGTGGCGAACGATGGCCCCCACTACCCCCTACCCTTTACCGGAGAAGGAGCCTGGAAACTCGGCAAACCTCTACGCTCCATTGTGCATCCGCTTCGCGCCGACTTGCCCATTATGATGGGCGCTGAGGGGCCCAAAAATGTCGCTCTGGCAGCGGAAATTGCCGACGGTTGGCTGCCACTCTACTACTCACCTTTTCGCCAAGAGGTGTACTCTGCATCGCTATCTAACGCCAAGGCAGATTTTGAAGTGACCCAAGGAATCGTCGTCAACATTACCGACGACGAAGAAAAGGGCCTCATACCGGTGAAGCATATGCTTGCCCTTTACATCGGCGGTATGGGCGCAAAAGACCGTAACTTTCACAAGGAACTGATCGGCCGCTTTGGTTTTGAGGCCGAGGCCGCAGTTATTCAGGATTTGTATCTGGCAGGGAAAAAAGACGAGGCGGCTATGGCGGTCCCCGACAAGCTTGCTGACGAAATATCCCTGGTCGGGTCTATCGACAAGATTCGCGACCGATTACAGGCTTGGGATGAGACGCCGGTCACCTCGCTCAATGTATCTGCCAGGAGTCCAGCAGAGCTCGAAACGCTGGCAGAGCTAATGCTGGATCGATAACAAACTGACCTAGCCTGAGGATTCTCTAACCTCCAATCGAAGCGTCCGATCCGCGCTGAGCATAAGCTTGTTCCTTAGGCGCCTTAGCGGCTCTTCGCGCCGCTTTATCTGCATCTCGCTGAGCCGTGCGGGGGGCTATTGCTGCGTCAATCCTTGCCTCAACCAACTCAAGCTCAGCCTCGCTAACCTTGATAAAGGATGAAATTTGGCAGCGGGGACCTGGCACAAATCGATTAAAGCCCCAGGTTTCAAGTGCGCGGATGCCATCCAATCGGCAAAGCCTGCCGCCATGTATTTCGTAGCTAATTGGCGTGTTGCGCCTCAACCCGAAGCACTGGCGCTTTAGCCTGACCAGATAATTGTCCTTGCGGCCCATATCAAAGACCAGGGTTAGTCGGTCTAGTACGTCTACATCTCGTATGCGACGTGCAGGTAGGCATCGATCACTGCCTAACTCCGCCACATCGGCGTCGTCCGCAAAAATTGCGTCCACTAGTCGTTGGGCGGCCTGCTGCTCGGCAGACATCAGCATCGAAGTCCCGAATGTTTCAACAGGCTTGGTACCGGCAGAATCGGCGAGGCCGTTCATACTCATAAAAAGCGCCAGGCTCACAATCAGCGTGCGCATGCCAATAAGCGTCTTAATGGGGTGAGAGCGCTTGGTGAAATCTGTAGTAAACATCAAGCGTTCCTCCTATTGTCATCCCACAAACCTAACCCTGCTTTTTCTCAAGGGCTAGTCCTCGAACATGGCTAGACCTAAATAATCGCGTCCAACCGATCTGCATGCTCTTCCACTTTAAGCGCGAACAGATCGTCCGCTCGCGTTACGCCCTGATTGAGGGCCGCTACCGGCACCCCGCTGGCATGGGCATGTCGGACAAAACGGTAGCTAGAAAACACCATCAACGAAGACCCCACGACAAGGACTCCATCTGCATTTTCTACTCTGCTGTTAATGTCATCTACAATACGCCTTTCAACGCTATCGCCATAAAAAACCACATGCGGTTTCAAGATACCGCCGCAGGCACTGCAGTGTGGTACGTCAACAGAGGAAAAATCCATCTCCATATCCGCATCGCCGTCCGGAGCGGGTTGGAAGGATTGATTCTGCAGCTGCGGGTTCCTCGCTTCGAGCCAGGTTTGTACGTCCCGTCTTGGCACTATCACTCCACAGTCCATGCAAATCACCTGATCCAGTCGGCCATGCAAATCGACTACCTCTCGGTGGCCTGCCTGCTGGTGCAAGCGGTCAACATTCTGTGTGACCAGCCCGCACAACTGTCCTTGGCGTTCCAACCTCGCAAGTGCCCGATGTGCACGGTTGGGCGCTGCCAGTAAAAACAATGGATACCCCAGTTGGCTTCGTCCCCAGTAACGCTGTCGCCAATAATGGCTGCTAATAAAGTCTTGGTGACTGACCGGCCGCGGTCTCTTCCACTGGCCATCCCTATCGCGGTAATCCCCTATACCTGAACCAGTACTGACGCCCGCGCCAGTGACCACCAACAAATTTTCTCGTTCATGGATGAAATTTTTTAGAGGCTCCAGGCTTTGATCCATCGAGCCATTGCGATTGGTGTACTTCAAGATCTCGGCCTCAGTGTTGGATTTAAACGTTAACGTATTTAGCGGTCGTCTTCGCTACACTCAAGCTTCCCACAATAAAGAAACAGGAGTCATGATGATCAAGTTATACGGGCTGCGTATGAGTAACTACTACAGCCTTACCAAGGCAGTACTCATCGAAAAGGGCTTGGAATTTGAGGAGATTAAAGCGCCCCCCTCGCAAAAGGACGACTACCTAGAACGAAGCCCCATGGGGAAAATGCCATCGATCGATGTAGATGGCGTTTACTTATCTGAGTCTCTCGCGATCATCAACTATATTGAAAAGATTCAACCAGAACCTGCTTTGCTGCCAGCCGACCCGATCAAATCCGCTAAAGCTGTCGAGTTAGCGCTTCACATAAAGCTCGACGTCGAACTCGCGGCGAGAAGACTACTACCTGCAGCCCTGTTTGGAGCAACCGCGAGTGAAGAGCTAATAGACACGACCCGCTCGGAGGTACTTCGCGGGATGAAAGCCGTCTCTCAGCTAATGGTGTGTGGCCCCTATGCAGCGGGCGATTCCTTTACACTCGCAGATATGTATACCTTTTACAGCATGGGCGCTGCTTCTTCGATTTCTAAAAAAATGTTCGACCTGGAGCTGTTAGAGGATTATCCGCAAATCAGTGACTTGCTTGCCATGCTGGCTGAGCGTCCAAGTATTGCTCGAGTCACTGCAGAGGCAGCTAAGAAGTAATATTTAACGGACACTCGCCGTGTTGTTTGTGTTTTGCCCCCAAACCGCTGCGCGGCGAATCTGCCAATCATTTTTCTGCGAGAAAGAACTCGACTCTCTTCTGCTGCCCATTTTTTACCTGTTTCTATTGCAAGAGATTCTGGATGAAAAATTCACTATTTCGTTTGATAAACACAGCACTAGCCTTGGCTGCTACCCTGTTTTCCATCACCGTCAGCGCCGCCGAAATTCCCGTTGCTACACCTGAGTCAGTGGGTATGTCTGCCCCTCGCCTAGCGCGTATTGAGACAGCGATGCAACGTTATATCGATGAAGACCTTACACCAGGTGTTATTACCGCCATTGTCCGTAAAGGCAAGCTAGTGCACTTTTCAGCACAGGGCGATATGGACGTCGAGCAAGCTAAACCCATGCGCGAGGACACCATTTTTCGAATTGCGTCGATGACGAAACCTATCACTTCCGCGGCTCTCATGATTTTGTGGGAAGAAGGCCATTTTCAGCTTCGCGATCCGGTCGCTAAATTCATACCTGCATTTGCTGACGTAAAAGTAAGCACTACCTCCGACGTCAGCGGTCTTACAGGCGAATTAGTATCACCACGACGTCCTATACAAATCCGCGACATGCTTACCCACACTGCTGGCCTAGCGAACAACTACATCGGTAATGTGGACGCGTACCGCAAGGCATTCATTCCCGCGCCAAAGGACAACGCTGAACTCGTGCAAAAGCTTGCCAAGCTACCTCTCAACTACCAGCCGGGCGGTGAATGGCAATATTCCGCGGCGACCGATGTCGTGGGGCGCCTGGTTGAAGTGATTTCAGGGCAATCATTAGACGCGTTTCTGCGAGAGCGAATCTTTACTCCGCTAGACATGCGTGACACACATTTTTATCTCGAAGAACAGGATGCTTTTCGCTTAGCTGCGCAGTATCGACCTGGTCGCGACGATAAAATTGTTATTCAAGATCCCGGCAGCGTTGAGAGTCGTTGGATATCTGGCCCTAAAACGCTATTTCGAGGCGCGGGAGGCCTGGTTTCCACGGCCAGAGATTACATGCGTTTCCAGCTAGCGATGCTAAGAGGCGGCACTTTTGACGGCGCGCGCATCCTCGCCCCATCAACTGTCGGTCTAATGTTAGATAATCACACTGCAGACTTAGACCTATGGCTGACCGGACCCGGAACAGGTTTTGGTCTTGGCTACGGGGTTGTGGTTGACAGAGGAAGTGCCGCGACACCCCTCTCGGAGGGAGCCGCATTCTGGGGCGGTGCATATTGCACGCTTTCTTGGATCGATCCTGAGCAAGATTTAGTCGCAGTCATTATGACCCAAGTAAGACCCTATACTCACATCAACATCCGCCAAGATTTTCAAGTTCTCACTTACCAGGCTATTTTAAATTAGCCGCTTCGCTTCCAAATATCTCTTCAAGATCTGCGCGTCGGTTTTTTACGATCGCCACGAGAATGTAAGATGCTGCAGAGACACACAAAGCCGGAAAGACTTCATGGATAAAAACGTTATATCCCAAGGCAAGCCATACCAGTAGCGTTACAACTCCCGCAGCCATTGACGTGAGCACCGCTCCTGCACTGCCCTTAGACCAATAAAGCCCGAGCACTACAGCGGGCAAGAAACACACCGCATACAAACTTCCGGAGAATATGGTGAGCTGCAATATGTCCGCCGGCGGATCAAAGGCGATAACCGCAGCAAAGACCGCCATTGCCACCACCAGGCCTCGCGTCCAGCGCAGCGGGTCTGTCAAA
>JAYYHB010000343.1:0-3013 GCA_036157095.1 Pseudomonadota bacterium | reverse complement strand
CTCTATCGCTACACGGACGAAGTCGTCTGTTGCTTCGACGGCGATAAAGCGGGTCGAGCTGCGGCGTGGCGTGCCCTCGAAAGTGCCTTACCCGTCTTAAACGAGCACCGGCAGCTGAAATTCGTGTTTCTTCCAGACGGCGAAGATCCCGATTCGCTGGTGCGTGACCAGGGTGCTGAGGCGTTCTCAGATTATCTGCAAAACGCCACGCCGGGTATTGAGTATTTATTCAACAAGTTGGGCGAGGGGCTTGATCTGCAAAGCTTAGATGGACGCGCGCGCTTCATGGGCCTGGCGAATCCCTATGTTGAGAAAATCCCTGCCGGCATTCTGCAAGAGCTCGTGAGAAAGCGCGTGCGAGAGATTGGTGGAATGGACACAGTGACGATCAGGCCTGCTCGGAGCGAATCGAAACCGCGGATGAGTATGCGTGATGATGGGGAATTTGGCCCCGTCTTAGCCCAGCGCTTGATCGGAATGCTGCTCAAAGCACCAAACCTATGGAACGAGCTAGACAAGAGTATTCAGGCAGAAATGTTGGCACGCCATAAGGAATTAGGTGTCCTCGGTCGCTTAATCCGTTTGCTTGAAACCAAGCCGGAGTCGGATACCAACGAGATATTGATCGCTTGGTCTGACGAGGGAGAGCAGAAACGGCTTATTGAATTAGCGAAAAAGCCCATGGCTTCCAGTGCTCAAGCATGGCGGCAAGAGTTTTTGGATGGATCTGCGCACTTACTTCGCCAGCGCGAAAGATATAGGCGTCAGCAGCAGATTGCTGAGCTCAAGGCCTTGGGTGATGAAGACAAACTGCGCGACCTGCTGCCAAGCAAATCGCGACTCGGCGATAACCTGAGCTGATGTTTGGATCAATTTCTGCGACATATATACGAACGATGTGTCGATAGGGTTATTGATCTAGCTTCGCTCGCTTACCGTTGGTATAATTCGGGTCCACGTCACGCAGTTTGGGCTAATCGACAGGCTTTGGACCATTCGCCAAGACGTTAAGTAAGGACTTTGGCGCGCTTCCCCGTCCACCTCACTCAGCCTCCATTTGCGTTTCGCTCCCATTCAGGAGTTGCGGCTCCTGCAATGCAAAGGAGGGTAAACACGTTGCGCTCAAAGGCTTACGGCGATGGCCGACTAGTCTGATTAAATTGGTACGCTCGAGGTAGGGCAGGCACGACAGAATTTTTGTGACCAAGGCGATGGGCGCCCCACGATTTGGACAAAAATAGTTGCGAATGTCGTTGCAAAAAGTTGGGAAGATATGAACAAACAAGTTACTACTACTGCGCAGCAGCAATCTCGTCTAAAAGAGCTGATCGCCAAGGGTAAGGACCAAGGCTATCTCACTTATGGTGAGGTCAACGATCATTTGCCCGACGATATTTCCGACCCGGAGCAGATCGAAGACATCATTCGTATGATCAACGACATGGGCATTACGGTGTATGAAACCGCGCCGGATGACGATGATCTGTTATCGACAGAAGAAAACACCGCCGATGAGTTGGCCGCAGAAGAAGCCGCCGCCGCCCTGGCGGCGGTGGAAACGGAAGCGGGCCGCACTACAGATCCAGTTCGCATGTATATGCGTGAAATGGGCACGGTAGAGCTGTTGACTCGGGAAGGCGAAATTGCCATTGCCAAGCGCATTGAAGAGGGCCTGCGTGACATGCTCACTGCCCTTGCGAGCTATCCAGGCACGGTAGAGTACTTGCTCGAAACCTATGCGGAAGTGGTGAAAGAGGAAAAATTGGCAGATCTGTTGGTAGGGTATTTAGACCCAACAGATAATGTACCTGCTGCGACGCAAATTGGTGCGGATGGCCCGATTCAAAGCGATGACGAGGACGACGAGCCAAAGGGGCCGGATCCGGTCGAAGCCAAAAGACGTTTCTCGCTCCTAAAGCGTCAGTTCAATAAGTTCAACAAGCTGGTTGAAGAGAAGGGTAAGAATAGCAAGGAAGTGCAGGCCCAGCATATCAAGATGGCGGAAGCCTATTGCTGCTTCAAATTGGTACCCAAGCATTTTGATTACATGGTCTCACTGGCGAGAGACTCGCAAGAGGTTGTTAAGCATCAAGAACGTTTGATTCAAAACGCCGTGGTGCGCCGTGCCCGGGTGCCCCGAGATATTTTCCGCAAGGAATATATGGGCAGCGAAGTCAGCGTTACCTGGATCAATAAAATCAGCAAAATGAAAAAGGAATATGCGACGGGACTGGAAGCACAGCGGGACGAAATCCTACGCTGCCAGAAGAAACTCAAGGCTTTGAGTAAAATTACCGAGCTGTCCGTATCGGAGATAAAAGACATCAATCGTCGCGTCTCCCTGGGTGAAGCGAAGGCGCGTCGCGCTAAAAAAGACATGGTCGAAGCCAACCTGCGTTTGGTAATCTCAATTGCAAAGAAATACACGAACCGCGGTCTGCAGTTCCTCGATTTGATTCAGGAAGGCAACATTGGCCTCATGAAGGCGGTCGACAAGTTTGAGTATCGACGCGGCTACAAGTTTTCAACTTATGCGACCTGGTGGATTCGTCAGGCAATAACCCGCTCAATTGCGGACCAGGCAAGAACGATCCGTATACCCGTGCACATGATAGAGACTATCAACAAGCTCAATCGTGTATCGCGTCAAATGCTTCAGGAAATGGGACGTGAGCCGACACCTGAAGAGCTTGGTGAGCGTATGGAGATGCCTGAAGAAAAAGTGCGTCGGGTGCTCAAAATCGCGAAAGAACCCATCTCAATGGAGACGCCGATCGGTGACGATGAAGATTCGCACCTTGGCGACTTCATTGAGGACAATACGATCGGCTCGCCGATTGATTTGGCTACCGGTGAAGGTTTACGTGAGGCGACCAAGGACGTGCTTGGCGGCCTGACGGCACGGGAATCTAAAGTGTTGCGCATGCGCTTTGGCATAGACATGAACACTGACCATACGCTTGAAGAGGTGGGCAAGCAGTTTGATGTAACCCGGGAGCGTATACGTCAGATC
>JAYYHB010000342.1:0-3008 GCA_036157095.1 Pseudomonadota bacterium | reverse complement strand
CTAACCCGCTGTCCAAGATGGGCGACTTGGCCGTTGACGCTAACGCGACCGTCTGCAATCCAGTTTTCTATTTGACGCCGTGAGCCGCGACCGCTGGCGGCAATAACTTTCTGCAGCTTTTGCGAATCGTCCTCAACATTCTTCGGTATTTGAGACTTTTTCATGAACGGGTCGGTTGCTCAGCCGGGTGCGCTTAGATCCGGCTAATGCGCTGGGTCCATTGGCTCCGAAGCGCCTTTATCCTCATTGGCATCTCCGGCGCCGTCAAAGCTCGCGCCGTCCTCTGCTACCAATGCCGGCTCGATCATGGCTTTGATTTCCTCAAGCGGCGGCAGGTCCTCGAGTTTCGCGAGGTCAAAATAATCGAGAAAGGCCTTGGTGGTACCATACATAGAAGGTCGTCCCGGTGCTTCGCGCTGACCTACCACCCGTATCCAGTCGCGCTCTAGCAAGGTTCGCATAATGTTCTGGCTCACGCTGACGCCACGCACTTGCTCAATATCGCCCCGAGTCACCGGCTGCTTGTAGGCAATCAACGCCAGGGTCTCCAGCAGCGCGCGGGTGTACCGAGGCGGTTTTTCTTCCCACAGTCGGCTGACCCAGCCGCTGAGTTCCTGACGGGTCTGGTAACGATAGCCCGAGGCCACTTTTTGCAGCACGACGCCACGCTGTGCGCAGTCTGCTTGCAGCGACTCGATGGCCGAGCGCACCTGTTTGCGCCCTTCGTCCTCATCTAGCTCACCAACGGTAAAAAGACGAAAAAGGTTGTCTACCGTTAAGGGGCTCTCGGCAGCCAGCAGGGCAGCTTCGATCACCTGTGCGATTTGCGCGGGTTCCAAGGTGCGACCAGGCGATGGCAGTGCTGCCTCATCAACCGAGTTCTGGACATCTTTTGCCTGACTTCGTTCACTCACGCATGCCCCTCCCCAAGATCCTGTGACCCCCCACCGCCATACTGTAGGTCGATATCCGGCGTATCGCCGAGTCCCTGTTTCGCGTTCTGCCTGACACGCACATGAATTGGCGCGAAAGGCTCTGCCTGCACAAAGTCGACGAGAGACTCGCGAATCAGCTCCATGATGGCCAAAAACGTCACCACCACACCAATTCGCCCCTCTTCCGCGCGAAACAGCTCGTTGAAACCAATGAAGCCTTCACCCTGCTTGACCCGTGACAATATGTTTTCCATTCGATCACGCACTGACAAGGCCTCAAACTTGATCTCATGTTTGGTGAAAAGTTCAGCCCGGCGCAGGACTTGCGCCAAAGATAACAACACTTCGCGCAAATCCACGTCGGGCTCGCCATGTTCGCGAACCAGCTTTGGCTTGCTGGCAGCGCCGATAAAAACATCACGTTCTACACGTGGTAGTTCACCCAGATCCTCTGCCGCGGTTTTAATCTGCTCGTATTCCTGCAGCCGCCTGATCAACTCGGTACGCGGATCATCCTCGTCGTCGAATTCTTCCGGTCGCGGGAGCAGCATGCGCGACTTAATTTCTGCCAACATTGCCGCCATCAGCAGGTACTCGGCGGCAAGCTCAAGCTCTAGGGCCTGCATCAGCTCGATGTAGCTCATGTACTGAGCGGTGATCACCGAGACTTCAACCTGCAGTATGTCCAGATTTTGGCGCCTGATCAGGTAGAGCAGTAGGTCGAGTGGTCCCTCGAAAGTTTCAAGGAATACCTCGAGGGCTTCGGGCGGGATGTACAGATCCTTAGGCAGTTGCTGGATCTCTTCGCCTGCTACCCAGGCAATGGTTGCCTGGTTGGCAGCCCGCGCAGCGCTTAGATGACTAACCTTGGTTGAGGTATTATCCATCGAAGGTATCTCGGCAGAGACCAATGCTCATCAACGACCTCCGATTCCGACGGCGTCTTTGACTTCTTCCATGGTTTCCCTGGCCACTGCCCTAGCTTTTTCCGATCCCTCGGCGATCACTGCATGAACCAAGTCAGGATCCTCCACAAACTGCTGGGCGCGCTGGCGAATAATGTCTTGTTCGCTATTGATCGCATCGATCAGCGGTTTTTTGCAGTCAACGCAGCCGATACCTGCGCTTTTGCACCCCTCTATCACCCACTGCTTGACGTCGTCGGCGCAATAAACCTCATGCAGCGCAAACACCGGACACTGGGCCGGATCGCCGGGATCATTGCGCCGAACTCTGGCGGGATCCGTTTGCATGGTGCGGACTTTTTCTTCGACCACCGATGGCTCTTCACGCAGCCCAATGGTGTTGTTGTAGGACTTCGACATTTTTTCGCCGTCAAGTCCTGGCATCTTGGATTGGGCGGTCAGCATGGACTGCGGTTCCGGCAAAATAATTCGGCCGCTGCCTTCGAGATAGCCGAAAAGGCGTTCGGTGTCTCCTATTGATAGATTCTGCTGTTCCGCCAGCAATGCTCTGGCCCGCTCTAACGCCTCGGCATCACCGCGCTCCTGATACTCACGCCGCAAATCGGAATATAGGCGTGCGGCCTTCTTCCCCATTTTTTTCACTGCAGCCTCTGCCTGCTCCTCAAAGCCAGGCTCACGGCCATAAACATGGTTGAAGCGTCGTGCGATCTCGCGGGTCAGCTCGACATGTGCGACCTGATCAGCACCGACGGGCACGCGACCCGAGCGGTAAATCAAAATGTCCGCGGCCTGTAGCAGCGGGTATCCCAAAAAGCCAAAGGTAGCCAAGTCACGGTCGTGGAGTTTTTGTTGCTGGTCTTTGTAGGACGGCACGCGCTCGAGCCAGGCCAAGGGCGTTATCATAGAGAGCATCAAATGCAGTTCGGCGTGCTCGGGCACCTTACTTTGCACAAACACCGTCGCTGCGCCGGGATTCACCCCAGCCGCTAGCCAATCGACGACAGTGTCGTAAGAGTACTGGTCAATTGTCTCGGATTCTTCGTAGTTAGTCGTAAGCGCGTGATAGTCCGCAACGAAAAAGAAGCACTCGTATTCATGCTGCAGCTGTACCCAGTTGTTCAGTACGCCGTGCAGGTGGCCTAGATGC
>JAYYHB010000341.1:0-4089 GCA_036157095.1 Pseudomonadota bacterium | reverse complement strand
GGTGAACAAAGCGGTCAAGAATTATCGGTTTGCTTGGTCGAAAAAGGCTCCGAAATTGGCGCTCATATCCTATCAGGCGCGGTCTTCGAACCCACTGCCCTGAACGAGCTGTTCCCAGACTGGCAAGAGCGCGGTGCGCCATTGGACAACCCTGTGACGGAGGACCTTGCTTACCTGCTGGTCAACGATACTAACAGAATCAAAATCCCCAGTTTCATCGTCCCTCAAGATCTACACAACGATGGCAATTACGCAATTAGTCTAGGGAATCTCTGCCGTTGGCTTGGCGAGCAGGCAGAAAACATGGGCGTGAACATTTTCCCAGGATTCGCCGCCGCCGAGGTCTTGTACGACGAAAATGGCGCTGTGCGCGGCGTGGCCACTGGCGACATGGGCATCAGCAAGGAAGGCGAGCAAAAAGGTAGCTTCACTCCGGGTTATGAACTGCTGGGTAAATACACCATTTTTTCAGAAGGTTGCCGCGGCCATTTAGGCAAACAACTAATCCGGAAGTTCAACCTCGATGCAGATAGTGGTACCCAACACTATGGAATCGGCATTAAAGAACTTTGGAACATCAATCCTGCAAAACACAAGCCCGGCAGAGTCATCCATGGCGCTGGCTGGCCAATTGGGGGTTTTTTTAAAGGGGCAACTGGCGGTTCCTTTCTTTATCACTTGCCAAACAACCAAGTGTCTTTAGGATTAATCACTGACCTCAGCTATAGCAACCCTTACCTCTCGCCGTTCGACGAGATGCAACGAATGAAACTTCATCCTTTGTATGCAGAAATTCTAGAGGGTGGAGAGCGCGTGTCATACGGAGCTAGAGCACTCTGCAAAGGAGGAATTCAGGCCCTACCAAAATTAACGGTTCCCGGTGCCCTACTTGCCGGCTGCGATGCGGGCTTCATGAACGTGCTGAAGATAAAAGGCAGTCATACCGCCATGAAATCAGGGATGTTGGCGGCCGAGGCGACATTCGACGAGCTCAAAGAGGGCCGTAGCCGCACCGAAGCTTCGAGCTATCAGGCCCGTTTTGAAGATTCATGGTTGTTTGAAGAACTCAATCGCAGCAGGAACTTCGGCCCGGCAGTACACAAGTTGGGCACGGGAGGCGGTGCAGCGTATGCATTCGTTGAACAGTTTCTTGCTGGCAATCAGCCCTGGACGCTTACCGATCCAACTCCTGATCATGCGACCTTAAAGCCAGCCGCCTCGTGCAAACCCATCGACTATCCCAAGCCCGATGGCGTGCTGTCGTTTGACAAGTTGTCCTCGGTTTTTCTATCCAATACCAATCACGAAGAGGATCAGCCCTGTCACCTAACATTGAAAGACGCCGAGGTGCCAATACGGGACAATCTGCCCATGTATGCAGAGCCCGCCCAGCGCTACTGCCCTGCAGGGGTTTATGAGATTATTGAAGAGAGCAATGGGCCACGATTCCAAATCAACGCACAAAACTGCGTGCACTGCAAAACCTGTGACATTAAAGATCCGTCACAGAACATCACTTGGGTCGTGCCGGAAGGTGCGGGCGGTCCGAACTACCCAAATATGTAGCGTTGCAACCTACCACATGAAAAAGCCCGGTAATTGACGGGCTTTTTTGTATCCGCGCTCGTCAACCGCTGCGATCAGGCAACCAAGGAACCGAGATTAAAGCCCCGGCCATCGCTGTAGACCACAAGGTCGTTGCCCTGTGCCTCACCCTCATCTACCAAGCGGTAGAAGACCGAGCGTTGAATACGCGCTTCAAGACCATCCCTCACCAATATGAAAGGTCGTTCGGCCCGCATGTGTATGGGGTGTTCCTTGCCGGCAATGATGTAGTCCCCCACATTAGTGCTGAACAGCAGCTGCTTATCCTCGCCGCTGCCGCGAACATCCAGATCGACGGCGATAAAGGGCACCTCTTCGACTAGGATTTTCATTTTCTCCACCGGGGTAACGAGGTAGTAACCATTGGCCTCAAAACGCAGGATCGTAGCGAAGAGATCCACCAAGGGCTGCCGCTCGATGCGCGTACCCTCGTGATACCAGCGCCCTTCACGATCGATGCGGATATCGATTTCGCCTGAGCGTTCAGGTTGCCAAAGATGAAGCGGGGGCAGCCGCTTATTTTGCTGCAGTTGCATGAGAGTGTCGAAGAGATCGTCGATATAGGACATATGCGTGGTTATCAGCTCAGTGTGTGAATGCGTACCGGTGTCTGGGGCTTCATTTGCCGCCGAATTTGAGACTATTCGTCACCCACCAATAAACTTCATCACAGTGACCTCACCCTGAAAATTCTCGCTTTGTTTATCTGCCAAGGTGCCCAACAAAATCTCATGCAGCTCTGCTTTGGCTTGATCATCAGGCAAGGTCAACAGATCGCGAATATTCGACGAACGCGCGCTGGATAAACACCCGTAGAGCGCGCCATTGGACGATAAACGAAGCCTCGTGCAGTTCCGGCAAAATGGCTCGCTTTCGTTCGCGATCACACCGAAAACACCCTTGCCGGCGATAGCATATCTAACAGCGGTGCAATCGAACGGCGCGTCCGTGCGACTAAAGGTATAGCGCGCGGAAATACTATCGAGAATCTCCTCCATGGAAAAGAACTCACGGGCATAGCTGGGACTTGCCTGCAGGTGCCCCATGTTCATTAGCTCGATAAACCTTAGCTCTATGTTGCGTTCTAGAGAGTACTCAAGTAGCGGCAAGATCTGATCGTCGTTCACATGCTTCATCGGTACCATGTTGATCTTCACCGCGAGACCACCCGCCTGCATCAGCTCTATACCGTGCAGCACAGTATTCAGGTCGCCGGAGCGGGCGATATCTCGAAAACGTTCTCGATCCAGCGTGTCTAGGCTCACATTGATGCGACGCATACCCGACTCGATAATCGCCTGGGCATAACGAGGCAACAGTTGAGCATTAGTCGTGAGAGACACATCGCTCAACCCCAAGTCCATGATGCCTTTCAAGGTCGCGGGGAACTTCGGAGACAAGAGTGGCTCGCCACCGGTAATGCGCACTTTGTCGATACCTGCCGTGTCGATCAAAAGACTCGTGGCGCGAACAATCTCTTCGCCACTAAGCTCGTAGGCTGCCGCCTGAAGTCGCTTGCCGTCGGGCACACAATACGTACACGCGTAATTGCAGGCCGCCGTCAAACTCAGACGTAGGTTTCGGAATCGACGCCCGAGGCGATCAACGATCAGATGTTGTTTGTCGTTACTGATTTCCTGCATCGCTTCCTTTTATTTCAACCCCTCTTTGTCGCAATCTCTCTTTTACCATCGCTCTAAACCAGTAGCGCCGGGTGACCCCCATCTTAGATTAGGTCTTTATGTGTTCAATCAACTGCTCGACAAAGTCGACATGCCAAAAAATCCGATTGGACCCCTTCACCATGACACGGTCGCCCGGAGAAAGCGCGACCACCAATCTGCTCAACAGTTCCGGGATCACGGATTCATAGTGAACCAGCCAGCGCTGTCCACCCAAGGTTTGATCGCTGTCTAAACCCAAACGTCGGCAGGCTTCGCCCATCGCCGCGCCGACCAACACGATACCATGCAATTTAGGCTCGTTAACGACGGTGTTGACTAATTGTCGATGTGCGTCGTCGCTGTCAGCCCCCAACTCTCGCATGTCCCCAAGCACCGCGTATCGCCTACCCTTGCAGGGTTCCACAGCATGAGCAGACACGGCAGCGTGCATACTTGCGGGGTTAGCGTTATAGCTGTCATCGACAATCTCGATGCCGGCCTTGTGGCGAATATTACCTCGTCCCGCTGGTACCATGTCATGCGGGAGCGCCGCCGCGGCGGTTAAATCTGCGTCCAATAGTTTGGCGGCAAGCAAACATGCTGCGAGCGTGAGCGCTCGGTGTGCCCCCCCTCCCGGTACATGGGCTTTCACAATCTCACCGAACAAATTCAGATGAAGCGAATTGCCTTCAAGGGCGACAATACTGGCATGAGAGTCGAACCGTAAACCAAAGCGGTATCCTGAAAGATCTAACTCATCGTGACTCACGCGCATCCCATCTTCCGGCAGCGTGGAGAAAATCGCACACTTTTCCTCGAT
>JAYYHB010000340.1:0-12668 GCA_036157095.1 Pseudomonadota bacterium | reverse complement strand
ACCCTCAAAGACAAATCCGCTCGGCGATAAGGCGGTGTGGCAAGACTGATAACGCAGCTCGATCCCATGCCGAAGTTTGAACTGTGTTAAGCTAGCGAGGTTATTCCCATTTAACTTAAAAGCATTGGCCTGCATATGCGCCATCCATTCCTGACAGCAACCGCAAGTGGCACTTTTGTACACTTGTAGAGTCCGGGCTTGAGGCACGTCGTCGGCCTGGGCAGTTACAAACCCTGTTCCCAACCAAAACACCACTAATGCAGCTATCAAGCTAATAAAGCGTCCCATCATATATATTGCTCGTACGGAAAGGTTAACGGCGTACAAAACCTGCTATCAATTTCGATATACTCTTCAACGCTCAATTTGCTGGTCTAATTACATTGTGGGAAAAAATGTGGGAAAAAATCCCGTTTTAGCCGTAAGCCATTGATTTATAGGGACATGTGGTGCCCAGAGAGAGACTCGAACTCTCACGCCACGAAGGCACTAGAACCTAAATCTAGCATGTCTACCAATTCCATCACCTGGGCAGGAATAGCATAGTACGTTCAGGCCAGTGTGATCACAACCATCGAAGCCAAGCGTGGCTGAATGGCTTCCGCAATCTAATCCAAAAGTTCAATAGCCACATCTGAATGCCGCACATCTCGACCTTTTACTTGATAGATCACGTATTCGCTGATGTTTTTGGCATGATCGCCGATGCGCTCCAAAGCTCTTGCTGCCCACATAACACTTACTGAACGCTCCACTTCGTCTGGGTTGCTCTGCATAGTCTCGATGGATTGGCGCACTATTTTGTTGTATGCGCGATCTATGAACTCGTCATCTTCGAATACTCTTAGCGCGCTCTCAACATCTAAACGCGCGAACGCATCAAGGGTTCGTTTCAACATCTTCATAACGTTGCCGTGAATGCCTCGGAATTCCGCATACTGATGCTTTGGCTTCACGGTGTCCGCTAGATCTAATGCCATTCTTGCGATGCGATCAGCCTCGTCACCGATGCGTTCTAGATCCGTAATCACTTTCATTACGCTGACAATAGCGCGAAGGTCTCCAGCCGTGGGTTGTCGCTTGGCGATGATGGAAACACAGCGGTCATCCAAATCCACTTCAAACTGGTTAAGACGTGACTCGTTGTCGCGCACCTCTTCAGCTAACTCAATGTCGTGAGTTATTAACGAGGTGCAGGCCTTATTCACTTGTGCTTCTACCAGGCCTCCCATTTCCATCAAAGTATCGCGGATTTCTGATAACTCCAGATCATACTGTTCTGATATATGTTTTTGCATAACTAACCTCTAACCGTACCGGCCGGTAATGTAGTCTTCAGTTTGTTTTTCGTCAGGGTTGCGGAAGATTTTGTCCGTGGTGCCGAATTCGACCAGTTCACCCAAATAGAGAAAAGCCGTGTAATCCGATACGCGTGCCGCTTGTTGCATGTTGTGGGTAACGATGGCGATGGTGTAGTCGTCTTTCAGCTGATGAATGAGTTCTTCGATTTTCAGCGTAGATATCGGGTCTAGTGCTGACGCTGGCTCGTCTAGCAGCAGCACAGAGGGTCGGATGGCGATGGCACGCGCGATTACAAGGCGTTGTTGTTGGCCTCCTGATAATCCCAATGCCGAGTCCTTCAACCGATCCTTAACCTCTTCCCACAAGGCAGCGCTCTTCAGCGCCCATTCTACCCGTTCGTCGATAATTGCTTTTGCGGTCTCTCCCTGTAAGCGCAGCCCGTAAGCCACATTTTCGTAAATGCTTTTGGGGAAGGGGTTAGGGCGCTGAAATACCATACCGATTTTCCGGCGTAAATTGGCAACGTCTACTTGCTCGTCGTAAATGCTTCGCTCCTCGAATTCAATGTCCCCAGTAATGCTGACATCGTCGATCAGGTCGTTCATCCGATTGAAACAGCGCAAGAGTGTCGATTTTCCGCAGCCGGATGGGCCAATAAACGCCGTAACTTTACGCGTGGCAATTCCCATATTGATGTTTGCCAAGGCTTGTTTTTGGCCGTAGAAAAGCGACAGGTCTTTTACACTGAGGCTGGTTTCTTCCGTCACGATGTCCGGAATCAATTCCGCGTCTTCGACTGAAGATGTCATCGACATTAACTCTCTACTCCTCGATATACCCGCTCTAGACGACCGCGTAGGGTGATCGCTGTAAGATTTAGACCAACGATCAACGTGACCAGTAAAAGCGCTGTGGCGTAAACCAAAGGCCTCGCTGCTTCGACGTTTGGGCTTTGGAAGCCTACGTCGTAAATATGAAAACCCAAATGCATGAATTTACGGTCCAAGTGCAAGTAAGGAAAGTTCGCATCCAAGGGAAGAGTGGGGGCTAGTTTAACAACACCTACCAGCATTAGCGGCGCCACCTCACCAGCAGCCCGGGCAACGGCTAATATCACCCCGGTTAAAATAGCGGGGCTCGCCATGGGTAAAATAACCCTAAATAAAGTCTCTGCTTGCGTAGCTCCAAGGGCCATACTGCCTTCACGAAGCGAGCGTGGAATACGCGTCAGCCCTTCTTCTGTCGAAACTATCACCACAGGTACCGTTAGCAAGGCCAAGGTTAACGATGCCCATATAAGCCCCGGAGTGCCGAAGGTTGGGGCCGGCAGAGCCTCAGGGTAAAACAGCTGGTCAATATTGCCCCCAAGGAAATAGACGAAAAATCCCAATCCAAAAACGCCGTACACGATAGAGGGCACACCGGCGAGATTGTTTACCGCAACTCGTATGATGCGGACCAAGGGGCCTTGTTTAGCATATTCGCGCAGATAAACCGCGGCGATAACGCCGAAAGGCGTGACGATTACGGACATCAACAGCACCATCAAAACGGTGCCAAAAATTGCGGGAAATACACCACCTTCAGTATTGGCTTCTCGAGGATTTTCCGACAAAAAACGCCACAGGTTTGACAAATACAGGGCTGACTTCTGCAGACTGCCCATTGGATTGGGCTGCCAAGTGTGAAGGACATCCGATACCTTAATCTTGATTTGAGATTGATCTGCGGTTTCGATCAGCAAAAATCCTTGGTTTAGTTTGGCATAAAGCCCGCGCAACTGAGTACTGCTAATGGCGTATTCTTCTCGCAGTTGTCGCTCTTCTTCATCGATTTCACTGAGTCTTAAATCTTGAATTCCTTTCAGCTCAACACCGCGGCGCTCTAGGCGTAAACGTTCTAGGTCATTGTTGATGCGATTCAGGACGCCGCCTTCAAGATCATCGATTTGCCCTCGTATGAAGCTTGTTTCTTCAAGTCTTTGAACGATGGCCTGAGAAACCTCGTCACCGCTTACGACCTGCAAGCTGCTATTACCATCTGAACCCTTGGGGACGTCTATTTGCAGAGGCACACCGTAGGCGTTGCCCCATTCCAATCGCTCGATGGCAACGACGTTTTCGGGATACTCGATGGAAGTAATTTGGGCTTCGTAAATCCAGCGAAAGTCTGGAGCGGCTACTTTGCGATTACCGGTTTTGACAAGCCAGCGCTGCATAACACTGCTGTCTTTGCTAACCCAAGCCGCGGGGCCTCCGCTTTCTAAAAACTGCTGCACGGACAGGGTGTCGAGTTCGATCAACTCACCATAGACGCGTCCAGCTTTCCCAGTATCAGATTCATACTCAATAAGGGCAATATCCGCGGGCCAGAAGTGAGCAAGTCCTTTAACCGCCAACAGCAGCAAGATACCAACTACAGCGGTGACGCTGATGCCAACGGCGGCGGCATTCATCCAAATCCATGGTTCGCCTGATGCAAACCAAGGTTTGAAGAATGAGGTCTTGCCGGGAACCCTATTGGTCGACTCCGCCATGCTATAAGCTTCCATAGCGGGCACGCAGTCTCTGGCGCACGACTTCTGCGACGGTATTTAAAACGAAGGTGAATGCGAAAAGCACAAGAGCGGCTAAAAACAGTATCCGATAGTGCGTACTATCCAACTCCGATTCGGGCAGTTCTACAGCGATGTTGGCAGCAAAGGTCCGCATGCCTTCAAAAATATTCCACTCCATTAGCGGTGTGTTGCCTGTTGCCATAAGTACGATCATGGTTTCACCCACCGCTCGCCCCATGCCGATCATTACGGCAGAGAAGATGCCGGGGCTCGCAGTGAGCAGTACGACTTTGACCAAGGTTTGCCATTCCGTTGCGCCAAGCGCTAACGAGCCTCGGACGAGATGAGTGGGTACCGCATAGACGGCGTCTTCGGCTATCGAAAAAATAGTGGGGATGACGGCTAGCCCCATAATCAAACCGACAATCAAAGCATTGCGTTGATCGTAATCCAAGCCAAGCACCGAACGGAACCAAGCCCGGCTGTCACCAAGAAAAAATGCATCTTCAAACCAAGGGCCAAAGTTAAAAGCCGCGTACACCGTTAAAATAATGAGCGGTACGACGATCATGCCGTACCAACCGTCGAAGCGCTTGGTAAGATAGTCCGGCAGCAGTGACCACACGATAGCCAGTAAAAATAACCCAACAGGAAGCACCACGAATATGCTTAATACGCTCGACAGATTGTCTTCCACAATGGGAGCAAGCCACAGCCCGCCGATAAATCCTAAGATCACCGTCGGAAGTGCTGCCATTATCTCGATGCCCGGTTTAACCCAGCTGCGCATGCCTGGGGCCATAAAATAGGCCGTATAAATTGCCCCCATAATAGCGATAGGTACGGCAAAGAGGAGTGCATAAAAAGCTGCCTTAAGTGTGCCGAAGGCAAGCGGGGTTAATGAAAACTTGGGTTCAAAGTCGTTGTCCGCTGAAGAAGACTGCCAGCTGTAGATGGGCTCGTTATAACCCTCGTACCAAACTTCGGACCACAGGGCGCTGAAGGAAATTTCAGGGTGTTCGTTGTGCAGTTTCAGCAAGCTAACCGAGCGGTTATTAGGAGCACTCACCAACGCGTTAGAGCGTGGTGATATTGCAAGGGGAGCATCACTCGGTAGGCCCGCCGCAAAGCTCGCCAACTGACGGCCCGACGTGGGGTACATCAGGTGGATATCGCCGGCCACGTCTAAGGCCATGAAACCCTTACGACGGGATTCGGTCACAAAGCGTCTTATGGGCGTTTCCAAAGTGAACTGGCGGATCGCGTCTAGCCGCGTGCCCAAGGCGTCGGTGTAGATGCCAAACTGTGTGATCGTTCCATCGTCGGTTGCCGCCACGAGAGAATATCGACCTAGCAAGGACGCGACGGCGGTAAGTTTCTGTCCAGGTTGTACTAGCGTTCCTCGATACATGCGTGTGAGTTTGCTCAGTGATCCGACACCAAAAATCTCAATGTCGCCTGTGTGACCGATAGCGTAGATCCACTGATTTCTTGGACCGATGTGCAGACTGGCAACGTCAAACCCCGCGGTAAGTGTTACTTGCCGAGGATTCGGCAGATCGAAGCCAAACTCCACGCCCCGGTACTTTCGTAGCACGATCTGGCGTCCCGAACCGCTGGCCACGAGCAATTCTGTGTCCAATAGATGTGTGTCGTAAAACTGGATCTCGCCAACATCGATCCCTGAACGACCCAGCGGAAAGTCGATGGAAGAGGTTATTTGGCGTTGGTTATCAACGAAGTTAACTACGTGTTGGGAGCGAACAAATTGCAGTGCGTTGGTCTTATCCACGAGGACGTAGAGGTCGACAAGAGGGTAGGTGCGTTTTATGGACGCCACCTCCATGCCGAGATCAAAAGCTGCAACCGGACTACCGCTCTCATGATCATAAAATTCGACGATGCCATTGGAGCTAAAGCGCGAGACCACTTCGCCGTTTTCGCTGATATCTACCAATGCCGTGGGTCGTTCAACAGTCTGGATCTGTTTCCCGGCTTGAATATCGGCACTCGAAAACATGGGCGCGACAACCCACAAGAGGTAGCCGAAGATCAGAGTAATTGCCGCGATAACAGCGCCGCCGCCAACCCCGACCACGGATTCCGTGACTCGGTTGGTCCAGTAGCGGCGCCTAGACAGGTGTCCAACGGAATCGACTTCTTGCATTCAAAACGGCCTGGCTTCGAGGAGGAAAATCACAAAAGCTTGCTGAGCTCTCGCTGTGCAACCTCTGGCGAAACGGGAATATACCCATCCTTTTCGACAATTTCTTGTCCTTCTTTGGAAAGCACCAGTTTAATAAATTCTTGCTCTAATGGAGGCAGCGGCTCACCTGGTTTTTTGTTCACGTAAACGTAGAGATAGCGAGATAGAGGGTACGCACCGCTCAGTGCTTTTTCCGCTGTCGCTTCAATCGCTTCACCGCCATCTTTTGATAGCGACAAAGCCTTGACGCCAGAGGTGATGTAGCCGATGCCGGAATAACCAATTCCGTTCAAAGATGAGGCGACTGCTTGAACAACTGAAGCAGATCCAGGCTGCTCATTTACGCTTCCCTTAAAGTCGCCAGAACATAGGCCAACTTTCTTAAAATACCCGTAGGTACCTGAAACTGAGTTGCGCCCGTAAAGCTGAATTGGGCGTTCCTCCCAGCTGCCGCTCAAGCCGAAGTCACCCCAAGAGTCCACGCTTACCGGAGCGCCACAGCGACGGGTTTCTGAAAATGCAGCGTCAACTTGGGCAATGGACAGCGCTTCTAGCGGGCTGTCCTTATGGACGTAGACTGCCAATGCATCAATAGCAACTCGAATCGCAGTGGGTTTGTAACCGAAACGGCTCTCAAAGGCCTCAATTTCTTTATCCTTCATCGCGCGGCTCATAGGCCCAAAGTTAGCAGTGCCTTCGGTCAGAGCAGGCGGTGCCGTAGAGGAACCCGCTGCCTGTACCTGTATGTTGACGCTGGGGTAGTTGCGCTTGAACCCCTCAGTCCAAAGGGTCATTAGGTTGGCTAAGGTGTCCGAGCCGATACTGGAAAGGTTCCCTGATATGCCCGTGATGCTTTCATAGTCGAAATGTTCAGCAACACTGTCAACTTCGGTGGTGGCGGTTTGAGTTTCTTGGATCGCGACTGGAGCTATAGCAACAGCCTCAACTTCTGCGGGAGCTTGCGCGACGGATGTTTGTTTTGGCGCTTGCTCGCCGGAGCAGGCGGTTATGAAAGCGAGGGCGCTGGCCAGCGCGGCAATCCGTAGTGGCCTACTGATCCCTTTGCATTGGAAAAGAACAGAACTTGCACTCGTGATCATAGTCAGTCTCCTTTGATTAAAAGCCTCGAGGGCGATGTAAGCTGCTAGCCAATAGGTTCGTCAGCAGTTGGTTGTGCCTCAGGCGCGGGCCTGAAGTCACAGTAAAAGGTACTACCTTGGTTTAAGGCACTTTTTATATGAAGCTGGGAGTCGTGGCGTTTCAGGACGTGTTTCACAATGGCCAGCCCCAGGCCGGTTCCGCCTCTTGCCTGAGCTCCGGCCATATCGACACGAAAAAAACGCTCAGTTAAGCGATCGATGTACTCCGATGGTATGCCTGTACCGCTATCCATCACGGCTAGGCGAACTTTGTCGTTGATACGCGCCCAACTGATTTCGATCTTGGCGGATGAGTCGCTATGGCGTATGGCATTGCTGAGTAAATTGACGCAGACCGAATGAAGTTCTTTTTCTAGCCCCAGCACTTTGTCATCAGCCTCTATGCGAACCGTTATCTGATCCGGATAATTTTGCAGAGATTGAAGTTCCTCTGCGGCGCTCCTAATCACAGCGGCCATGGATACCGCGGCCGGGTCGGCGATATCCGTGGATGCTTCTAGCTGCGTCAATAGCAGCAAATCCTCCACCAACGTCTGCATACGATTCATTGGCGTCGCAAACTTCCCGATCAGCTGCAGTCGCAGATCGTCAGATACTTTCTCATCATTGATGGTTTCCAGATAACCATTCACAATCGTTAAAGGTGTGCGCAATTCGTGGGATACGTTGGCGACAAACTGCTGTCGCATAGTTAGAAGCCTGTTGGACGAGGTGATATCTCGCACAAGAATCAACTTTCGCTGAGAATCCGAATCAAAGCGCCGCGCTTCCAGTTGCTGCTCTGGATTGCGGGGGGAGGTGAATTCTAGGGTCGGGCTATCGTCCACTTGACGCAGAAACGCCGCGAAATCAGGGCTTCGAACAATGTTCGCCAGGCCAAGCCCGATGTCTTCTTTCTTCAAGTTGAATAACGATCGCGCTGCTGTATTCATTGATTCGATACCGCCCGCGGCATCCAATAATATAACCGCATCCGGTATCAGTTCGGTCACTCCTATGATTTCCCGAACCCTGCCCAGCATGGATCGAACGCGCTGGCGCTCCCTGCCCAACAGACGGTAAGGAGAATTGGCCATTTCGTACCAAGCCTCCGCGCGGTTTTCCGGCACGCTTAGTGGGCGCTCCGCCCAACGTCGAAATTTTTCGAATTCGCCATACTGGCGAAGAATCCAGGCCAATGCTGCAAGAAAAAACGCCCAGCCCATTTGGTCAGTAAGCAGTCCCCCGCAAAACGCAAGAACAGCAAGAAGTCCAATCAGCGGAATTTCGCTTGTGGATTTCATGTCCTATACGCCTCCCGCTGAAATCACCCGTCGCTGGTTCATAATGCTGAACTCACTTTATTACTCCGAGATGACATTATGCGACTTAGACTGACTTGGGCCATGTGCATTTCTTATCGCTCAACGATCAGACTAATACTTGACGCTTAAATCGAGCATAAAGCGTGTGTAGTCTTCCTCGGTTCCAAAGTCCATGTTCCGGTCGTTCAGGAACAAGGTGCCGCCGACCTTCACTTTTTTGTTGAACGCGTAGCTGGTGCTGAGTTTATGACCCTTAGCGTCGGTGCCGCCGCCACCAAAGTCGGAGTCTGTTAAAACGCCATAAACCGCATCTGCCTCGATGTCTTGATACGCCCATCCAAGGCTCCAGTCAGACACCTTTAACGTAGTACCAAAAACATAGCCGGTGTCGTTGTCCTTTGCCCCGAAGTTCTGCACATAGTCAGCATATACGGTTGCTTTGCCTAAACTGGTCGGGAACTTAAGTTCAGCAAAACCCTCAATTAGCTCAAAATCAGAGACGTATAGACCGTCTGCAGTAAGGCGGTTGCCAGCAACATTGTCCGCGCCGGAAGCAGCATCTGTCGGCTTTTTAAAGCCGGTATACTCGTAGTAGCCCAAGCCGGCTATCAGCTTGCTCGACTCGAAGGCCGGTACATCAATACCTGTCTGAGCGCCGAGCAAAAGAATGTCATTGCCGCTCTTTGACTCATTAATCCATGTGCCTAGGCCGTTGATGAATAGGCTCCCTCGGCCGTATTTCACCCCGATACCTTCTGGACGCAAGTCGCCGTCCCATATCAAGCCGTTACCCCCGACGCGCTGCAGGGTGTTTTTGAACTTGCCGGCGTAAATGTCTAAATCTTGCCCTGTGAGGCGAAAGCGCATGTAGGCCTGATCGATGTTAACGCCCTTGGATGAGAAATTATCCCCAAGGGTTTGATTTGTGGAAACCGGGTCATCGCTGCCGCTCGCTAATTCAAAGCCCAGCAGAGTGTTTTCGTCGATGTCGGCCTTAATACCAACGCGGGCGCGGACACGGTTTCGAAGACGGTCAGGGATGGTTTCTGCGTCAATAGATTCAAAACGGTAGCGCAAATCGGCGTTCATTTTGATTCGGTCAGTGCTTTTCGTCTTCGAGGTGGCCTTTGTCGAATTTATGCTCAGAGACTGAACCGACATCTCTGTTTTTTCTTGCTCCGCTTCAAGTAGCTCAAGGCGAGCGCTTAGTGCGTCCAGTTGTGCTCGCAGTGCTTCGATTGTTTCATCTTTTTCACTAGACCAGCTTAGTGGGGCAAGCAACGCCAATAAGGTAGTTGTCACAACAGCACTAGCGAATGGCTGAAGGCTTTGTTTGATACCCATAATCCGTCCCTGTAATTGTCATGTTCGGGCAAGATAAGTCGGCGATGTGACCGTTTTATGACAAAATGACAACGTCGACATGGTCGCTTTGAGCACTGGAAAGAGCGGTGGCAGCTCTGGGCCGAAAAAGAAAGCTGCAATAAGTAATTAACGCGCTTGCTTCACCGGCATCTGGGGTCACGCAATTGCAACAGACCTCACGGCAAAGCCAGCCTCACCCGTTCCCAGTGCAAGGGTTCACGCCTTTATCCCGAATAATTCATCGACATGGCCTGCTTTTTGTTAGTTTTTTGGCATCAACCGGTTGATTTTGGCGCAATAGCAGAAATAGGACTTATGCGGTTTAAGATTCTTATCGTGGAAGATGAGCCTGAGATCAGAGAGCTTCTAAAGTTTTCACTTGAGCGAGCAGATTACGACGTAATCGAAGCAGAAAGTGCTGAAGCGGCAATCAGCCTTCTCGCGGACAAAAAACCTGATCTCGCAGTCGTTGATTGGATGCTGCCGGGCATGAGCGGTGTTGCCCTAGCTAAGCGTCTTCGCAAAGACGATTTCACGAGTGATATTCCCCTTTTGATGCTTACCGCGAGAAGCGAAGAAACGGATCTGCTCAAAAGCTTTGACGCAGGCTTTGACGACTACATGAGTAAGCCGTTCTCCCCTAAAGAACTTATCGCACGTCTGAAAGCTCTGTTGCGTCGATCAGGACTATCAGATGACGGTGTTCTAGAAGCCGCAGGTATCCGCATAGACAAATCAAATCACAGAGTTACGGTTAGAGGAAAAGCCCTCGCGATCGGCCCCACGGAACACCGTTTGCTGGAGGTCTTGCTGCAAAATCCAGAGCGCGTGTTCGAGCGAGATCAGCTGTTGGATCGAGTTTGGGGTCGAAGCACGTATATCGAGACCAGGACAGTAGACGTGCATATCATGCGGCTTCGGACACTCCTGAAGCCCCACGGGTTAGATAGCGCAGTTCAAACCGTTCGCGGCGTCGGTTACAGATTTTCGTTATCAGATTGATGAGGGCCAATCCTCTCCGAAGCAGGGTCACGTCCTAATCACAGGGCGCGCGCTCTGAAGGGTTTTCGTTTTGTAAAATTAAACCTCCATCGGCTTGAGCAATTTCGGCCAGCTGTCCATGCTGGCTTCGATTTGTTCTCCAATGGCCTCGACGGTCCAAGGCTCGTCAGACGAATCTCTTTCAGCAAGAACATCGTATTGCCAGGACAGCAGTGTTGTACGGTTGCCGCTAACGCAGAATTGGCGGCCAGTGACCTTGGCCGCGGCGTCTGTACATAGCCAGGCGACGGTTGGTGACACTTTTTCCGGAGCCATGCGTACTGCCGTCTCTTCGCTTTCTGGCATCAAATCTTCTGTCATTCGCGACAGCGCAGCCGGCGCAAGCACATTAACTGTAATACCGTACTTGATGCCTTCCAATGCCAAGACACGCATAAAGCCTGCCAAGCCCGCTTTTGCAGCACCATAGTTCGCTTGGCCAAAGTTACCGATCAAGCCTGAAGTCGAGCTGGTCATGATAATACGACCACCATCGCCTTGCGTAAGCATTTGCTGCCAAGAGTGTTTGGTTACCAAGTATGCTCCGCGAAGGTGGACCTCTATTACAGCATCCCACTCGGCGTCAGTCATATTCTTGAAGGATCGATCCCGCAAAATGCCGGCATT
Organism: Pseudomonadota bacterium; assembly: GCA_036157095.1. GTDB lineage: Bacteria > Pseudomonadota > Gammaproteobacteria > Pseudomonadales > Azotimanducaceae > UBA4421. The sequence goes on along the minus strand of JAYYHB010000340.1, from coordinate 1,106 downwards.
GTTTATTAAGATATCCAGCCTGCCAAAGTTATCTACTGCGCACTGGACCATGGCCTTTGCCGCATCGTCTTCAGTAACCGAACCATAGGTAGCCGCTGCTTGTCCGCCAGCATTACGAATTTCCTCGACCACTGAGTCAGCCATGCTGTTGCTACTGCCAGTGCCGTCCCTTGCACCGCCGAGATCGTTGACTACTACGCAAGCACCATGTTCAGCTAACAGAAGAGCGTGAGCTCGACCGAGACCTCCACCCGCACCTGTGACAATTGCAACTTTTCCCTCCAATAAACCCATATTGGCCTCCCTTGGTTCCTTAATTTTTAGTTACGGTCCGTGAACGCTCGCTTTTATAACAGCTTTACGACGCTCTGAGCAGGTTGCGGTTGGATTCTTGGATGTACTTTAGCTCACGGCTATTTTATCGGGTTTAACCGCCACGCATCGCAACTTGATGGTTGGCCTAGTGCCTTGACGGTTTGCAGCCGCAATGGGAGCATCTCGGGCGCTTGGATTTTTGGAAGAAAGGGGAGCATCAACAATGCGGGTTTTGTTATTTTTAAGTTCACTTTTGTGCTTCGCACTGCCTCTACATGCACAGGACTACGTAGCACCGCGTGGACCAGATGGCGTGCATCCCGATCTCAATGGGATCTGGCAAGCGCTGGGCTCAGCTCATTATGATATCGAAATGCACTCCGCTAGCCACTCCATGCAGCTGCGTGAGGGCCCGCATGGACCACTACCTGCAGTTAAAACTCTTTACCTAGGTGCCGTCGGTGCGGTGCCGCCGGGTGTTGGCATCGTCGTTGGCGGTAAAATTCCATATACGGAGGCCGGGCTGGCAAAGAAACTCGAAAACAAAGCTAACTGGATAGATCGGGACCCAGAGGTGAAGTGCTATCTGCCTGGCATACCCAGGGCAACTTACATGCCCCAACCTTTTCAGATTTTTCAAAGCGCCGATTCTGTGTTCATGGCGTATCAATACGCCGGGGCCGTTAGAGAAGACTACATGGAAGACCCATGTGAGGCTCCGGAGGACAGCATGAAGGGTTGGTCAGCAGGCAGATGGGAGGTAGATACCCTAGTTGTAGATGTCAACGGAC
>JAYYHB010000339.1:0-10788 GCA_036157095.1 Pseudomonadota bacterium | reverse complement strand
CAATTGGATTCGCATGTTCGACCGAGTACAAGAAGGCCTCGCAGGTTTGGCCCGATAGAGTACGTCCACTCGCGTCAGTAATCGTGCCCGAGACGATGATCGGAAAGGGCTCGTCCCAAGCGGAGTTGACACGATGTACTGCCGCGATTGCCGCCTTAGCGTTTAACGTGTCGAACACGGTTTCAATCAAAAAAATATCAATGCCACCGGCGATAAGGCCTTCGGCGGCTTCGGTGTAGGCATGCACAAGTTGATCATAGTCAACGTTGCGAAATTCCGGGCGGTTAACGTCTGGCGAAATACTAGCCGTTCGATTGGTAGGCCCTATGCTGCCTGCAACGTAGCGAGGCCTGCCTGTAACGCTAAACGCGTCGGCACAGGTGCGAGCGATGTTTGCTGCACGTTGATTTAGGTCGAAGCAGATGTCTTGAGTAGCGAAGTCCTCCTGAGCGATAGATGTTGCGTTAAACGTATTCGTGCTGATGATGTCGCAACCTGCCTCAAGGTAACCGTCGTGCACTTCGGCAACAATGCTCGGCTGTGTGATATTTAAAATGTCGTGATTACCTTGCAGAGGATGTTCATGGTCAGCGTATTGTTCGCCGCGGAATTCCTCTTCAGACAGGCTGTAGTTTTGAAAAGCACTGCCATAGGCACCGTCGAGTACCAAAATCCGCTCCTGCATGAGTAGCAGTAATTGCTCTCTTGTGGGCCTTTGATGAGGCACCATGCGGGGCTTTGTTACGGGTGTCGGCATGCTGTTCTCTTTGGTTCTGCGGCAATGTGATTTTCTGGCAGGATCTAATGTTGGGTATATCGCCGGCTCCCTAGCTGACAGGAACCTATGGTGCACTAGATGCTGGGCGATCTTTCACGACTGCAGGGCAGTCTTCCCTAAAACCCCAAAGCACTACCTACTAACTTTAGGTCGCGGCAGATGATTCAACAACTCAACGGCTGACAGCGTTTCTTGAAATTCCTTCATATTGAAACGCAACAGGAGTCTGATCCCGTTTGATGAGGGTCGAGACAAAAGATAGGACTTCGTCTGTTTTGAACGTGTACACGATGTACAATGCACGAGGTAAAACGCGGTTTCGCAAGACAAGGGTGTTTAATGATCGAAATTTCTGCAAGCGCACAGATTTACCTTCAAGGGTTGCTCGCCAAGCAAGAAGACGAAGGAGTAAGCATTCGCATTTTCGTTGCGCAGCCTGGCACCCCCCAAGCAGAAACCTGCATTGCCTACTGTCGGCCTGGCGAGGAGCAGGAGGGAGATATCGCTGTGGAATATGAAGGATTCCGTGCCTGGTTCGAAGGTCGTAGTGAACCTTACTTGGAGGATGCGGAGGTAGATTATCAAGAAGACCAGATGGGTGGTCAGCTTACGATTAAGGCTCCTAACTCCCGCGTACCCAAGGTTGGCCCAGATGCCCCGATAGAGGATCGGGTCAATTACGTACTTTATAACGAGATTAATCCAGGCTTAGCATCACATGGAGGCGTCGTTTCCTTGGTTGAGATAACCGAGGCCGGCGAGGCAGTGCTGCAGTTCGGTGGTGGCTGCCAGGGGTGTTCGGCGGTGGACTTAACGTTGAAGGGTAGCGTAGAGACGACGCTACTTGAGCGGGTGCCAGAACTCTCAGCGGTCAAGGATATGACCGACCACACGATTACGGATAACGCGTACTATACCTAAGGCAATAGCTTTCAGCGCTCTGCTAAAACGACGAGCTCCACAAATGGATTAAGCACCTCGCTGGGCCATGGTACTGGCAAGGTCTCTGAGTAGTTCTTCTGTTTCTTGCCAATCGATGCATGCATCGGTAATCGAAACACCGTAGTTCAAACCACCGGTGTTGGAGATGCTTTGATTCCCCGCGTTGATATGGCTTTCAATCATGAGACCCGTAATAGAGTGGTTGCCCGCCGCGAGTTGCCTGCGCACAGAATTAACAACGTCGCGTTGCTGACGATGATCCTTATTTGAATTTGCGTGAGAGCAGTCGATCATGATCGATTGAGTGAGGTCTAACTTCGCTAGAGCGCTCTCACAGTTAGCGATATGCTCTGGAGAATAGTTAGGCCCGTTGCTGCCGCCACGTAAAACAATGTGCGCATGCGAATTGCCCTTGGTATGGATCACACTTACTTGGCCCTCAGGACTAATGCCTAAAAACCGATGAGGGTTTGCTACCGACTGGAGCGCATTGATTGCTACGCTGAGGGAACCATCCGTGCCGTTTTTAAAGCCGACCGGGCAGCTGAGTCCCGAGGCCATTTCGCGATGCGTCTGAGATTCGGTCGTGCGGGCGCCGATCGCAGACCAAGAGATTAGGTCCTGGAGGTATTGGGGGGTGATAGGGTCCAAGGCTTCCGTCGCCAGAGGCAGTCCCATTTCCGATAAATCCAGCAGAAGTTGCCGACCTATTTCCAGGCCCTGGGCCACCTTAAAGCTATCGTCGAGGAAGGGATCGTTGATCAGTCCTTTCCAGCCAACTGTGCTTCGGGGCTTTTCGAAGTAAGCGCGCATTACGATAAAAATATGATTCGCAACTTCGTCCGATAATTTCTTCAGACGCTCTGCGTATTCCGTTGCTGCCTCAACATCATGAATAGAGCATGGGCCAACAACGACCAGCATCCTGGGATCCTGGAGATCCACAATATTTCGCACAGTCTCGCGATAGCCGTTAACGGCCGATCTGACTTTTTCACTAACGGGCAGCTTTAACTTTAGCTGTTTTGGGGTTACTAAAACCTCTTGTTGCTCGACGTTAAGATTGTCAAGTTGCGCATGTTCTGTTTGCACAGACAACTCCTTGATGCATGGAGGCCGCATGGTAAACGCCCGGACCCGAAAAGCAATCAGTCGAGCCGTGTGGGTAGCGTCTCGAGTCGGGGCAGGGCTGTAAAATAGAGCGCTGTCTTTATTGGCGCTGTGGTACTTGCTGAGCCTTCAAAACGCTCAGGTTGGTCACTGAGCAGGGCGGATAGGGCTCTGCTGTATTGATCCAGCTGGCCGCGATAGCGGCTCACCTCTTGTGCGATAAAGTCACTAACCGCTTGATTGAGATCTGGCTCGGCAGTTTTGTAGTCGACAATCCACCAAGAGTCACGGCTAAAAAATATTCGGTCCATGACGAGCCGTTTTGCCACTCCGTCCACTGCCATTGTAATCGGCCACTCAACCTGACCGTGGACATGCGCCTCTAGCAACCATTGCCCCGCTGGGTTTTTGAGGGTTCTGTCGATATGCAGGAGTGCGACCTCTGTCACTCGCTGCCATTGATCAGGGTAGGCATCGAGCTTGGGCAGTTGCTGCTCTAAGTAGGTAGTCACCGCATCTAAGTTGTAGACACGACCATTGCAATACCCGAGCGCAATGTGGGCGAGTGCCTGATGCACTAAATTCCCTACAGAGAGACTGAAGCGGTTTTGGCGATCATCGATATCTAATTCGCTAGCCGCTTCGACGGCAATTGTCCGGCCGCCTTCGTCTGCCTCAATATCGTGCTCTACGGTGGTCTCGTCCAGGTAGTTGTTGTTACTCAGGGTTCCAGGATTCCATTGGTAGGATGGGGGTAGTTGGGCGAGATGTCCCTGCATAGCGGGGAGGACCAGTGGTTGTTTTTCCGCGTCTTTTTCGGAGGAACTTTGTTCGCCAGCCATTGGCGGCAAGTACTTGGCCAGCCCCTGTGGGCGCTGGCTATGGGATGCGGTGCTGAGCCAAAGACTGCTTTTCGCTCGAGTACACGCGACATAGAGCAATCGCTTAGTCTCATTTTCTCGTCGGTTTTTCTCTTCAAAAGCAAGCCAGTTATGCACCGAGTCGTTTTTTATGCCAATCAGCAAGTCATCATTGTTAGGGCGCCACAGCATGATGTCCGTCTCTTCTGATCGGGACCGACGTCCGAGATTAGGCAAGATGACGTCGGTGAATTCGAGTCCTTTGGATTTATGAATGGTCATGACCTTAACAGGCGATTGACTCATATCCTGTGCATAAAGATTTTCTGTCTTCGCCTGCACGGCATCCGGATCCAAGGCACTTTCTCCCATGGATTCAAGCAGATCGAACCAACGCTGGGCTTGGGGTAAGCTTGATTGTGGATAGGCGTCAACGCCGCCAAGTCTCATCCAGCAACCCTCAATAACCTCAGTTATGGGCAGTTCGTACAATCTGGGTCTAGCCCATGACAGGGCGTCTGCAAACCGCTCTACCGCAGGGTCGACCTCAGCTTGCTGCAGGGTATAAGCCTCTCGATCAGGCGCGTCTGCAAAGTGCTCGAGATCGGTCAGCGATAGACCAATCATGGGGCTGCGCAATATGGCATACCAAGCTAAGTGCTCTGCTGGACGCAGCAGAAGCGTGTGTAGGCTCATCAGGTCGGTGACAACCGGTGACTCGGAAAGGGCGTCAATGTCGGTACTTGTATAGGCAATGTTCGCAGACTGCAGCGCTCTGAGTATGTTCGGCAGGTGTGTCCGTGCTCTGCATAAGATGCCGATGCGATAATTCTCTTCTGCGTGATGCTGCTTGAGCAATGCCGAAACATGATTGGCAATCGCCTGGGCTTCAAGCTGCTCGTTTGTGAATCCATGAAGCTGTACGGCAGTTGCATTGCTCATGGCGTCGGAATCGGTTTTTTGCGTAACCGCTGGGGAGAAGGGTATGGCCCCAAGTTTTGGAAGGGCGCTTTGAGGGAATAGCCGCCCAAACAGATCGTTGTTCCAGTCAACAAGGCCACGGCTGGAGCGAAAATTCGCCCGCAGTTGAATGGGTTGTAGGTCCACGTTTGGCAGGCCGTCTTCCCAACACTGGCTGAAGATCGATACATCTGCGTCGCGAAAGCGATAGATCGATTGCATCGGGTCACCCACAGCAAAAAACGTATTGCCTTCTTCTGCGCTCCACCCTTCGGTAAGTAAACAAAAAAATCGATATTGGCTGCGTGAGGTATCCTGAAATTCGTCAACGAGTAGATGCTTGATCTTGTAGTCCCAATAAATAGCCAACTCCGTTGGTCCTTTTTCATCTCTAAGACCCTGACTTGCACGCATTAGCATGCCCGTAAAATCTATGGTGTGGCGTTTGCGTAACAACCTTTCGAGTTCAGACGCGGCGAGCGCCAGGGTCACACCGGTGGCGACGACTACGTCAGTATCCTCATCGATTTCAGGCAGCATCGCGCAGGTTTGTAGCAAACTCTCTAACTTCCGCTCGCTCAATTTTTCAAGCCAGTCGACTGTCTGGCCCTTTAGCGCGCTGTCGGTAAATGCCTCACTCTGTCGACGATCAACGGTTTTTCTGATGCTGCCGGCTTTAGTCAAAATAAGCGGCAACAGCGCTTCAAGGCTTGCTTGATTGCCGGTCTCCCTCGCCAAGGTATGAATCATTTCATGGTCGCTAGGCATTAGAGCAGCAGAGACCGTTGATAAAATCTCTCGACGCAGATCGCATACCGCACGAGTCATAGTCTGCTTTATTGCTGAGTCGTCACTCAGGGCCAGCGAGGTTATTAATCCGGTGACATCCAGCCACTGGTCCCGCTTGCCCAGCATCGCGCTGAGCACCCGTTCCGCGGTGCTGGCATTGTTGTCCAGGGCTGCCAAAAACTCCGCGACAAGCAGCCCACTTGGGTCATCGAAAAACAGCCGGCCCAGGGTATTTTGAGCCGCCTGTAGATAGAGGGGGTCTGGCTGCTCCTCGATGCGCATGCCCTCAGCGCTTTGGCTGCCGGGGACTTGCGTGGCAATTTCTGTTGCGAAACTGTCGATAGTTTGAATCTTCATGCGCTGGGGATTCTGGCTGAGGTGCCAGTTCAGCGAACGATCCTTATCCCGGATCGCCTCGGTCAACGATGTGTCCTTTTGTAATTCCAGGAGCACTCGCTGCTTCATTTCTGCCGCGGCTGCACGGGTGAAGGTAATTGCTAGGATTTCCTCCGGTTGTGCTACTTGCGCGAGTAATCTCAGGTAGCGCTCTACAAGCAGTGATGTTTTCCCGGATCCAGCCGGTGCCTGTACGATAAATGACTCATTTACTTGCAGTGCGCGATCGCGGTCGGCTTGATCCGGGGGAGCCGCAGACTCTCTCGTCACAGCGCAGCCGCCATTTGGCGTTTTTCATCTATACGACACAGCGATTTGAGATGACAGTATCGGCAGGCTGCGGGCTGTGGATCGACCCGGGCGTCGCCGGCTCCAATTTGGACGGCCATGTTCATCAGTTCGTTTCGCCATTCTGTGCGTTGAGCTGCCCAGCTGTCCTTAGGCTCGATGGTTTTCATCTGCCGGTGCTTGATTGCGACCAACTGCGGGTTCTTGTTACCTACCCCGATAATTTTTTGGTCATCATATTTCAGTTGCGCGTAGTAGACACCGGCAATGTCGTCGCGGAAAAGACTGTATAGGGGTAGTTGTGGTGCAGTCATCTGTTTGCTGAGTGCCGCTGCTGATGAAGCTTTGCCTGACTTGTAGTCTATGACGATGAAGTCATTGCCGATTTTGTCGAGGCGGTCAATGCGTAGCTGCACTTGCCAATCCCCTAGACTGACCGTATGACGCTGCTCTGTTTCCACGACGTCAAAAGCATCCCGGTCTGCTTCAAGCTCCAACCACTCTCTAACAAGACTTATCAGTCGGCTCTTCTCATTCTCCGCAAATGCCTCTGGTAAGTGGCCGTGTCGCTTCAACGCCTCCGCGCAGATCGATTCCAGGGAGTCTTCAGCCAAGGACTTGGCTCGGTCGGAATTCGGGGCAAGAGAATAAACTTTCTCCAAAACCCAGTGGAGTAACGTGCCGCGCTCGTTAGTATCCAGAAAGTCTTGGGCATCCGCAGGTTTCGGCAATCCCAAGCGGTAGATTGCAAAACTCATGAATGGACACGCTGCTTGAGTTTCGAGTCTGCCGCTGCCACCGGCGATAAGGCCTGCCGGGGTTGGGGAGCCATAAATATCTTGGCTCTCAATCAGAGCAATTTGGGTCGGTTTCATATGCGGGTGCCGATTACTCAATCGAAATGGCTTGAAAGCGTCGCTTCCGGGAGTAACACCACAAATGTCTGTGAGTAGGGTAGTTGGCTCCATGGGCATGCCCTGGTCGCTTTGAGCAAAGCTGAAGCATATTTGCTCACTGCGCTGCAGCCACCCATCAAGCATCCGCTTCGCGAAGGCCAGCTCGTGGGTTTGAGAACTTCTGGGCAGGCCGTGTGCCACGGCAATCCTGCGAGAAATGAACGATGAAAGCTTAGCTCTACCCGGAAACTGCTCGGCACTCATGCCGCAGACCCATAAGTGGGTAAATGTCAAGCCAGTAGATTCGAGCAATCCAAGGATTTGGATATTGCTGTCCGGTCTCTGTGGTGCAAAGGTCTGATCGAGGGACCAATCAATGATGTTCAACGCTTCTTCATAGGTGAGGAGTGTGTCATCAGCTTGAAGGGCAATGGTTGCAAGTATCTCCTGGATTTTTTCTGACGCCTGAAATTGAAAGGACCCCAGAGCGTTGGTCATCGGCCATTTAGCTGACATCAGCAAATCGAGTAAGTGTTTTATCCAGCGATCCAGACGAGCGCGTGAGGGTTGTGCTGCCGCAAGACTAAGCAGGGTCTGGGCTTCAGCTTCCTGGGCAAATGCGGTGACCCGCAGATGCCGACGAGCCTGTTTTGGCCAGCTCGACCTCAAATCGCTGCACCAAGGTAGGGAGAGAAAAGGCGAATTGAGCATCGGAGCAAGGGAGGCTTGATCCGCGGGCTGGCGCATCCAATCGAGCAATATGCGGGCGTGACGCCATACGGGCTGACTGACAAGACTGTTGCCTCCGGAAATATCGAAGATTGGCGCACTGCTCCCGGAGTCTGGTGACAAGGCCGCTGAAAACTGACGCAGCACACGATCATACTGCGCATCTAAATTGGGCACCACGACGCCAATGTGCGCGCCAGGTGCGGTTTGTAGAACATGACGACACCATTGGGAGGCTGCCATGAGTTCCTGCTCCGGTGATTCGTAGCTGCGATACAGCGTTTTCTTGGCACCAGCCCGACCGATCTTGGGTATGGTCGTCAGACCTAAATCAGCGTCGAATTTCGAATGCCAGGTTTGGTTTGTATACAGCGCGACGCCTGACACCAGCCGCTCGTCGAGTGTTTCAAAAAATCGAGTTTCGTTCGGCGCTAGGTGCTCGATGTCAATCAGTAGAGGGGGCGCGTCGATAAATGGCAAGAGCTCATCGATATGGTCGCAAAGCAACGCTGGTAGATCAGCCTCGACGATTTCGGCACTCGAGGGTTTAGGCGCGGCTCTATTGCACCAATCGATGAAATAGGCGTTCCGAGACAATTGCATCTGCGGGCTGTCGAGGTCGATACCATATCGACGGATCAGCATCCATGCCTCGACCGCACTACGACACTGGTTTTGCAGGCCATCTGGCGCATGCCGCTGGAACCTCATGTTGATGATATGAGCGGGCAGTAAACGGGTGTGAGTTAGGCCCGCATCCTTAAGCATTGTGTGTAGGTCTAGCCAGAAACGTTTCAAGCTTTTGCATTTAAACGCTGTCCAGGCTCGCCGCTTAATGTCGATCATTACGCTATCGAATGCACTCGACAGTTCCCTCGCGAGACGCTCATTTGGGGTCAGAACAAGCGATCGTTCGAAATTTTCGAGAAGATGAGCGGGAATATGCGCGAAGGATTCAGGCATTCCCCAGTCTAACCAACGTTGCAATCTTGGAACAATCTTTTGCGTGAGGTGCTGTCAACAATACTCAGCTGCGGGTACCATATCGCAGGTGTTAAGTACCCTCTTGCTTTATTGGGCACGCGGGAACCGCCAAATTTCGTAGCCAAAACCTCGAGTTATAGGACTAAATATGTGGCATCTCATAGAGGATTTTTTCGATCAAAACCTGATCATGAAAGCGTTTCTGGGTCTGGGTTGGTTATGTGTTCTGATAATGGTCTGTAGCCTGGTTCAGCAAATCATCGCATAGACCTCCACCGCGGCCTGTCCGCAACAAAATTACAACGACTTGGGTGAACCGCAAGGAGTGCAATCAGTATGTGGCTTTCTCATTTAACCGGTGAACAAAAAGAAACGATGCTGCGCCTGGCGCATAACGTAATCGTTTCCGATGGTTTATTGGATCCCAATGAGGAGGGCATGCTAGAGGCATTCCGCCGAGAAATGAGCGTCTCTTCCGATTTTCAGATCGAATACCAAGAGCTGGCGGGAATAGAGGCCGTCTTTTCGGAGCGAAAAGAGCGGCTCATCGTATTGATGAACCTGTGCAAGCTCAGCTACGCAGATGGTGCCTTTGAAATAGAAGAAGAGTGCCTGATTAATGAAATTCGCAAGGCCTTCGACGTAAGTGAAGCTCAATTCGTAATGGTTCAAGGGTGGATAAAGCGGATGATGTCCCTGGAGGCCGAGGGCGCAGCACTTCTCGAGCTATCCTGATTTTGAGACCCAATCGCCTTAACTGAGGATACGTCTTGGATTTAGAAGATGATCGGGATCAGCGTATGCGTTGGCTTGAGACCCTGAAAACAGAACATCGAGACCTAGACGTGACGATTAACCACCTGATGTCCAGTCGTCACCACGACAATATGCGTATCCAAAGGCTGAAGCGCCGTAAACTCAAACTAAAAGATGCAATTCATCAGCTAGAGAGCGAGCTGATTCCTGATCTGGACGCCTGAAAAATGTCTGCGACAGACCATACCAACCGATCTGGCGAGCAAAAAATGGCGATAGCAAAGCCCCTCACTGTGGGTATCTCATCCACCGCGCTGTTTGACCTGAGCATTTCCAATGAGCTTTATCAGCAGAGGGGGTTGGAAGCTTATCGTCACTATCAAATTTCTCAGGAAGAGGTTCCCCTAGAACCGGGGGATGGTTTTTATCTTGTTGAAAAATTACTAAATATCAATAAGTTAAGTGACAAAAATCTAGTAGAAGTTCTGCTTTTGTCGCGAAATTCCGCGGATACAGGGCTGCGGGTATTCAATTCGATTCGTGCCCATAGCCTGGATATTACCCGGGCAGCCTTCTGCGGCGGAGAATCTCCCTATCGCTACATCAAGGCGTTTGGCTGTGACTTGTTTCTTTCGACGAATGCAGACGATGTCCGCTTGGCGCTTGCGCAAAACATTGCCGCAGCCACACTATTTGGGCGAACACGTGCTCTAAAAGAATCGTCTGGTGAAGCGCTGAAGCTTGCCTTCGATGGCGATTCAGTATTGTTTTCAGACGAAGCAGAGCGGGTCTATCAGCACAGTGGCCTAGACGCCTTCAGTGAATCCGAGTTAGATCGCGCTAATCACTCCCTTGCAGGTGGCCCGTTTAAGGCCTTCCTCTCCGCTCTGCATCGCCTGCAGCAGGAATTCCCCGAATCCCCGAATCCTATCCGTACTGCCCTTGTGACTGCCCGGGGTGCTCCGGCTCACGAACGCGTGATTCGAACACTAAGAAACTGGGATATTCGATTGGATGAATCCCTATTCTTGGGTGGTATGGAGAAAACGGATTTTTTACGGGCGTTTGAAGCGGACATATTCTTTGATGATCAAGCTACACACTGCGATCGCGCCTCGCCTCATATCCCCACTGGCCATGTGCCTCATGGCATTGCTAACTCGAATGAAAGAGCATAAGAAATATTCTTTTATAACCCAACAGCTATACTATTGCCTCATTCGAAAGCGGGACCCTGCCGTTATAAAACGATTCTAATGGCGCTAATGGTATGAAATTGCAGCAATTGAGGTACATCGTC
>JAYYHB010000338.1:0-2562 GCA_036157095.1 Pseudomonadota bacterium | reverse complement strand
ACCTTTATGCGCGATTCGCCAGCATTCAGTTTGAGGGTTGACCTCGCCGCTCATCGTATCGCCACCGGTTGGGGTTTAGCGAGTTAGCTTGAGGCGTCGTCGGCACTCATCTCTATGAACAAGTCTGCCTGATCTGGGTTTTCATCGTCTCGTAGCTGGACGCCTAAACCGATTAAGCGCACGGGTTTCTCCTGCCGATGCCAAGCGGTCTCGAGCAAAGACAAATAGATTTCAACGGCGACCTCGTGCCCGGCGCTAGCGACGGTCGTGGTATCAAATCCGGTGAAGCGTAGTTTTAGCGTCCGGCTCTTGATTCGATTTATGCATTTTGCCTTGGCTAGTCGACGCTGCAAATCTTCAAACAGATCCCGCAATTCTGTATTGCAGGCTGCTAACGTAGGTAGGTCATTGGCAAATGTGCGCTCGGTGCTAACTGACTTGCGAATACGGTCAGGGCTGACCGGACGCTCATCGTTGCCTCGAGATAGCTGGTGCAGTCTTGTGCCGAATTTACCGAATTGCCGGACTAACTCGCTGGCGCTGATCTGCTGCAGGTCGCCACAGGTTTGTACATCCATCGCACTCATCTTCCTCTCGGTCACTGAACCGACACCAAATATTCTATTCACCGGTAGCGTGACCATGAAGTCATCGATCTCATCTGGGGTGACGGTGAATTGGCCATCGGGTTTGTTCCAGTCCGATGCGATCTTTGCTAGGAACTTGTTCGGTGCGATGCCGGCAGAAATGGTGATTCCCACTTCGCCCCGCACGCGGTCGCGAATCTCCGTGGCAATGCGCGTAGCGCTGCCCTGGTGGAGTGAGCACTCGCTGACGTCGAGAAAGGCTTCATCCAGGGAAAGAGGCTCCACGAGGTGAGTGTAATCGTAGAAAATGCGCTGCACCCTTTGACTCTCAATCCGGTATTTTTCCATGTTGGTCGGCACTACAACGAGGTCGGGACAAAGTCTTAGCGCATGTGCCATAGGCATGGCGGAATGCAGGCCAAATTTGCGGGCAATGTAGTTGCAGGTGGCAATGACTCCGCGTTTGCTGGCACTGCCACCGATGGCGATGGGCACATCTCGCAGGCGCGGGTCGTCGCGCATCTCCACCGAGGCATAGAAACTGTCACAGTCGCAGTGAATGATTTTGCGCATTCGGGTTAGACGCCTTCGACTCAGGTAGCACGGATTGTTGCTGAGCTTATTGCATTTTTGTTGGTGGCTGAAACGCATATCGGCCAGTAACATCTCACAACAACTTTGGTTACAGGCGCGTTCGGGGAGGTATCGATGGGAGCATTTGAAGGCAAAGGGCCGTTATCCGGATTTAAAATCATCGAACTTGCAGGCATAGGCCCGGGCCCGTTTTGCGGAATGATGCTGGCGGATATGGGTGCCGAAGTTATTCGGGTTGAACGTATTAGTGCCGCTCAAGCGACGCAAGCGCCGAAAGATGTGCTAACGCGCAATCGACGCTCAATTGCAGTGGACTTAAAAAGTCCTGCAGGGGTTGAGGCGATTTTACGGCTGGTGGAAAAGGCAGACGGTCTAATCGAGGGTTTTCGGCCTGGCGTTACAGAGCGTTTGGGTCTCGGGCCCAAAGACTGCCAGGACAAAAATCCGCGCCTTGTCTACGGACGCATGACGGGTTGGGGCCAAGAGGGCCCCATGGCTCAGGCTGCAGGACACGACATTAACTACATCTCCCTGGCGGGTGCCCTGCACGCTATCGGCCGCAACGGCGAGAGACCAGTCCCGCCGTTAAATCTGGTTGGCGATTTTGGCGGGGGCGGCATGTTACTGGCGTACGGCATGGTCTGTGGACTTTTGGAAGCGACCAAGTCGAATCGGGGGCAGGTAATCGATGCGGCCATGGTCGACGGTACTGCCGCACTGATGGCGATGTTCTACTCCATGTCCGCTAGCGGCGTTTTCGGGACCGAGCGCGGCACCAACATGCTCGACGGTGGCGCGCATTTTTACGACACCTACGAAACAGCAGATGGCGAATACATCTCCATCGGTTCCATCGAGCCACAATTTTATGCACTGTTGATGGAGAAGGCGGGGCTTGATGCTGATTATTTTCAGCCGCAAATGGATCGTGGCCGTTGGGGCGAGTTGAAGGCTAAGCTAACCGAAGTCTTTTTGACCAAAACCCAGGCGCAGTGGTGCGAGATCATGGAAGGAAGCGATGTGTGTTTTGCGCCGGTCCTAAATCTAATCGATGCCGCAGACCATCCTCACAATAAGGCCCGCAACAGTTATCAAAACGTGGGGGGCATGCTGCAGCAATCTCCTGCACCGAGATTTTCTCGCACTCAAGCGGCCGATATCGTGCCCCCAAGGGTGCCCGGTGAAGATACAGCTGCCGTGCTGGCCGACTATGGTTTTACAGAAGAAGAAATAGTCAACCTCACCAGCGCCGATGTGGTGGCGGGTAAATGAGCCAGCTAAATTGAATCCAAATACTCAGGCTTTGAGGCTGAACCGATGAGCAGCAAAACGATCCTCCTGCAAGACATGGCAATTGCCAACGACAGACCCTTCGTCTTGT
>JAYYHB010000337.1:0-6698 GCA_036157095.1 Pseudomonadota bacterium | reverse complement strand
ACCGTTAAGGGTTTGACCGCAGTCGCGCAGGTTGTTGCTCGCCTCATCGCCTGTTTGATGATCGCGTACAGTGTGCCAGCGTTTGCCGAAGGTGCGGGCAGCTTGCCTGCGTCGCAAAGTACCATCTCACCGGAATCTTGGCTGACCGAGGAACCACAGTTTTTGCCTGTGGATGAAGCCTTTGTACTTTCAGCCACGCTGCAGCCCAATCGTGTCGTTGTTGCGCGCTGGGATATGCCTGATGGTTACTACCTTTATCGACACCAGTTCGGTGCAAGTCTGAACGCACTCGACAGCGGCGCCGCGTTAGGAGCCATGCGTATTCCCGAGGGCAAAGCGAAGTTCGACGAGTTCTTTGGCGACGTCGAGGTGTACTACGGCTCTGCTGCAGTGCAGCTTCCTGTGATTGGGAGCCTGCCTGATGGAGCCGAGCTGAGTATTAGTTATCAAGGGTGCGCTGACGCTGGTCTTTGCTATCCGCCTGAAGTGCGTAAATTCGTCGTCTCTGCAGGCGCGCTGCTGCCAGCAAAGGCGCTGTTCACTGCAAATTCAGCCTCGACGTCGCCCGTCGCTCAAAAACCGGCGAACTTGGCAATGTCGGCGCAAAGCATCAGCGACGACCGCGCCATGGCCAATGTCCTGCAGGGCAGCAGCTTTTTGGTCGCCTTAGGCCTGTTTTTTATCGCGGGGATAGGGCTGGCTTTTACACCCTGCGTCTTTCCGATGGTGCCTATATTGTCCACCATTATTGTTGGCGAGGGTGAGGGCCTGACCAAGTCGCGAGCGTTTACCTTGTCACTGGCCTATGTGTTGGGCATGGCATTGACCTATGCGCTGGTCGGCCTATTGGTGGGGCTGTTCGGTGCCGAGCTCAACCTGCAGGCAACCCTGCAAAGTCCAATCGTGCTCAGCGTCTTCGCAGCTGTGTTTGTGCTGTTATCTGGAGCGATGTTTGGCTTTTACGAATTGGCGCTGCCCCAGGGAATGCAGCAGTGGATCAACGAACGTAGTGCCGCACAAAAGGGTGGCCGCCATCCGTCCGTCTTCGTCATGGGATCATTGTCAAGTCTGGTGGTGTCACCCTGCATTTCCGCACCGCTCGCGGGTGCATTGATTTATCTTTCAAATACTGGAGATGCGGTGCTCGGCGGGTTTGCCCTTTTTGCTCTGGGCTTGGGCATGGGTGTGCCATTGATGGTGGTAGGAGGCAGCGGTGGTCACTGGTTGCCGCGAGCCGGTGTTTGGATGGATACGGTAAAGGGTATATTCGGCTTTGGGTTGTTGGGTGTGGCAATTTGGCTGCTCGAACGGCTCGTGCCAGGCTCCGTGGCTTTGATTCTTTGGGCGGTTTGGTTGATCGCGGCAGGGGTGTATCTGGGTGCTTTTGAATTTGTGCCAAAAGCCTCGGGCCAGCGCTTCGCTCAAGTGATTGGGTTGATCCTAAGCGTCTGGGGCGCGGCCTGCTTGATCGGCGCGAGTGCTGGAAGCGTTGATCCACTAAAACCCATGCATCGCCTCGGTATCGTAGGTTCCTTTGAAGGAGGCCAGACAGAGGCCGTGCGCTGGGAAGCGGTAAAAACGGTCACCGATGTCAATCAGTGGATGGTCTCATCATCCCGGCCCGTCTTACTAGATTTATACGCAGATTGGTGTATCTCATGCAAGGTAATGGAACGATCAGTGTTTCCTGAACCCGGCGTAGCGGAGCAACTTACGCAGTTTACCCTTTTACGGGCGGACGTCACTGCCAATGATGCTCAAGATCGAGCCTTGTTAAAGAAGTTCGGACTGTTCGGCCCGCCCAGTTTAGTCTTTTTCGGCGAAGATGGGAGTGAATTAGCCGAATATAGAGTTCAGGGCGAGGTTTCGGCAGAGCGTTTAAAGGCACATTTGGCGCAAGTTCTGGCGCTTTAAGGCAAAGGCAACCCGGAAATACTCGGCATAATTATCTGTAAGTTCGCCGAATATGCAGCTAAAATTAAAAAAATTATGGCGGCGCTGCCGAGCGAGTACAGCAATCCATTTTCAGAAGTGATCACCAGGGGCAACCAAGAGGCGATAACATGGCAAAACACATTCTTCTGCTCAACGGCCCCAATCTGAATCTTCTAGGCACACGAGAACCATCTGTTTATGGCAGCGAGACTTTGGCAGATGTCGAAACCCGTCTCGTGGCCTCGGCCGATGCCATGGGTGCCCTAATCACCTGCATTCAAAGCAATGCTGAGCACGAAATGGTTGATGCGGTTCACCAGGCCAAGCTATTGCAGGTTGATTTTGTGCTCATAAATCCTGGGGCCTTTACGCATACCAGTATTGCCCTGCGAGATGCTTTGCTGGGCGTGGCGATCCCGTTCATCGAGGTGCACATATCTAACGTCCATGCTCGGGAGGGGTTCCGTCATCACTCGTATTTGAGTGATGTGGCTGTCGGGGTAATCGCCGGCTTGGGCACATCAGGTTATGACTTCGCGCTGGCGTTTGCCTTGGCGCAAGGAAACGATTAGGGGCCAGTCCGTCTCTAAGGGAGCAAAGAAAAAGGAAGCGAAAATGGATTTGCGTAAAATAAAGAAACTGATCGAGCTGGTCGAAGAGTCCGGGGTTGCTGAACTCGAGGTCAGCAGTAGTGATGAGTCCATTCGCATATCGATGACGGCGCAATCGAAGGCTCGGGCTGTAGAGCCCGCAGCGGTCGCAGTGCCGCCTACCGCTCCCGGGGCACGGGAATTGTCTACGCAATCGGCCATGCAAACGATGAAAGCTCCTATGGCTGGTGTCTTTTATCAGTCTCCTAGCCCTGAGGCAGAGCCCTTTGTGAGCATCGGTCAAAAGGTCAATGTCGGCGATGTGCTGTGCATTATCGAGAGTATGAAAATGATGAATGAGGTGACGGCGACCGCCTCTGGCACGATTGAGGAGGTTTTCGTCGCCAACGCGGAAGCTGTTTCCACAGGTACTCCTCTTTTCTCTATTTCGTGAATTGGCTGCAGTTCAAGCTAGCTCTCGCCACCCACGAGGCTGCAGATTTCGAGACAGTCTTGCTAGCCTTCGGAGCAGTGGCGGTGACTTATGAGAGTCAGGCCGATGAGGTGGTGCTGGAACCCATGCCCGGTGAGATTCCACTCTGGCAGCACATCAATCTTGTTGCGCTGTTTGCGCTAGATACGAGCATCGCTGGATTGAATGAAGCCTTGCGCGCACTGGATCCGTATATTCACAAACGCCTTGAAGTGGCATTTGTTGCCAACGAAGATTGGCAACAACGCCTGGCCAATCACACTGTGAGGGCCGAATTCGGTGATCGGTTGCGGTTGCTGCCTAAAACAGAGGCCATCGAGGGTGCAGCAGATTCTGCAGCGTCGATAGCTACCGAGAATGGCAAGGCGGCGCTATATCTTGAGCCCGGTTTGGCCTTCGGTAGCGGTAGTCACCCAACCACCCGCATGTGTTTGGAGTGGCTCGCTCATCATGTCGCAGCCCAACAGACTGTGTTGGATTTTGGCTGTGGATCGGGCATTTTGGCCATTGGTGCTGCGCTGCTGGGCGCTCGCGTAATCGCTGTAGATCATGACAGTCAGGCGATTTTAGCAACTCAGGAAAACGCAGAATTCAATGGCGTCGGCAAGCACATTCAGACGCTGACGCTAGAAGAGTGGGGGCGCGACCGGAGTCCGCAGGCACTCGAGCAGTTCGACATTGTTGTTGCCAACATACTGGCCGCGCCCATTATCGAGTTGGCACCTACGTTTTTGCGTAGCCTTCGCCGAGGAGGCTCACTGGTACTCGCGGGGATCCTTGATCATCAAGCGGCTGACGTTATGAAGGCCTACCCTGACATTGCATTCGGCCCCGTGGTCGCCGAAGAAGAGTGGGTCTGTTTAACCGGAACATTGGCTTGGTAGCGTCGCTTTGATTACCGTAGGCGACGAATAAAATCGTTTTAACAAAATCTTTTAGACAACTGTTGGTGACGGGAGGACGCGATGATTGGATACGTAACGATTGGTGTGAGCGACATGGAGAAGGCCTGTGCATTTTATGACGGGCTTTTTGCTGAACTGGGGGGCAAACAGATGTTTGGCCAAGACCGCATCAAGTTTTATGGCACAGGGCCGGGACAGCCCATGGTGGCGATCTGCATTCCATATGATGAGCAGGCTCAGCATCCAGGCAACGGCAATATGCTTGCGCTACCGGTGAAAAGAGACGATATCGCGCGTGTCTATGACAAGGCTATTGAACTTGGCGCGTCAGATGAGGGTTCGCCCGGTGAGCGACTGCCGATTTTCTACGGCGCCTATATTCGAGATCCAGACGGCAATAAAATCTGTTTTTACGAAATGACACTTTAGGTCAGCCCGTAACAGGCCACTCGATGTGGGTGGCCTGCTTGTTATCCGGGATCTGCTACAGATTTGTCGCGTGAGGGTCCATAATTGTGTGACGCGGATCGCGGGCACAAATTTCTACTTCTCAAGCCCCTAACCATTGCTATCACGATGTCTTTAGCTGAATTCTTAAATCGCCCCCTGCCTATTGCCTATGGGAAGCAAACCCTGCGGAACCGTGTCGCGCTAGCACCCATGGCTGGTATGACCGATGTGCCCTTCCGCAAGCTGGCATGGCGATTTGGGGCGGGACACATGGTCAGCGAGATGGTGACATCAAAGCTTGAACTTTGGGACACGGGGAAGAGTCGTGCCCGCCGTGTGCTGATTAGCGAAGTACGGCCACAGGCGGTACAAATTGCTGGCCATGACCCAGGCACTATGGCGGAGTCAGCGCGTCGTTTAACGGGCGAAGGTGTCGAGTGGGTCGATCTCAACTTTGGTTGTCCAGCCAAGAAGGTGTGCCGCAAGGCAGCTGGCTCAGCGCTGCTGGCTAACATCGATCAGATTTCACGCATCGTTACAGCGGTGGTGTCCGCCGTAGACGTACCCGTCTCTATCAAGACACGCACAGGCCTAAGCCTCGAAGACAGCTCAGGCACTGAGGCTGCCATCGCCGCCCAAGAGGCTGGCGCGCAACTTGTGGTGATGCATGGACGCAGTCGCGCCTGTCGTTTCAAAGGGCATGCATGTCCCGATCGGGTTCGCGAAGCTCGTCGTTTGCTGCGAGTGCCATTGTTGGTGAATGGAGACATTGTCGACGATGCATCGGCGGAGCAGGCGCTAAAAAGTAGCGGGGCTGATGGGGTTATGCTGGGTCGGGGCGCCATGGGACAGCCCTGGATCTTCGCGGAATTCCTTGGGCTAGAGATGCCTACCAGTGCGGAGCGCTTTGATTTCATTTGTGAACATCTGGATGCCATGCACTCTTTTTACGGTGAAGATGCCGGGGTTCGGATCGCGAGAAAGCACATTCAGGCGTATCTGCGGCGATGGGGTATGCCTCAGTGGACTGATGACTTCATGGGCCTCACCAGTGCTCAGCAACAGCATGCTTGGCTACTGGCTCGGCGCGAACAAATGTTGCTACATGCCGCAATAAACACCTCCCTGAGCAAGGCAGTGGCCTAAAAAGGTTTGATAGATTCGGCATTGGCCGCGAAGCAGGAGCGTAGATGTCTTTGCAAATTCGTCGAGCGTTGATCAGCGTTTCGGACAAGACGGGTATCGTTGAATTTGGTAAGGCCCTAGCTGATGCTGGGGTGGAGCTACTGTCCACTGGAGGCACCTTTAAGACTCTGAAGGATGCTGGAGTCGCTGTAAAGGAAGTAGCCGAACATACGGGCTTTCCAGAAATGATGGACGGTCGAGTTAAGACCCTGCACCCCAAAATTCACGGCGGGATTCTCGGACGGCGCGGTATCGATGACGCGGTAATGGACGCCAACGATATCCTGCCCATCGACCTGATCGTAGTAAATCTTTATCCCTTCGCTGAAACCATTGCTCGAGACGACTGTACGGACGCGATGGCGATAGAGAACATCGACATCGGCGGCCCTGCCATGGTGCGCTCAGGCGCGAAGAACCATGCTGATGTGCTAACGGTGACAAGCCCTCAAGACTATGCCCAAGTGATGGCAGCAATGCATGCAACTCAGATAGATCTTGAAATGCGCCGCGCTTTCGCGATCAAGGCGTTTCGCCATACCGCCCAATACGATGCAACGGTTGCGGGCTATCTAGGCTCGCAAGAGCCGTTGCCCGACTCACTCACGCTGACTTACAGGAAGACCGCCGACATGAGGTATGGAGAAAATCCTCATCAAGCCGCCGCCTTTTATCGCGAGGTGGGCAAGCCGGTGCCGGGCACCATTGCCAATTATCAGCAGCTACAAGGCAAGGCGCTGTCCTACAACAATATTGCAGACACTGATGCCGCGTTGGAATGCGTGAAAGTCTTCGACGCGCCAGCCTGCGTGATCGTCAAGCACGCCAATCCCTGCGGCGTTGGTCTCGGAGCAGATCTTGCCGAGGCCTACGAGAAGGCATTTGCCACGGACCCGACCTCAGCCTTTGGCGGCATTATCGCCTTCAATCACCCTTTGTCTGGTCGCCTGCTCGACAGCATTTTGACCAAACAATTTGTTGAAGTGGTTATTGCCCCAAGTGTTGATTCTGCCGCTGTTGAGGTGGCAAAGCAGAAAAAAAATGTGCGCTTGCTGGTTTGCGGTGAACTAGATGCTGCTCCCAGGGGTCGCGAAATTAAACGCGTTGGCGGTGGCTTATTGGTTCAGGATGCGGACGAGA
>JAYYHB010000336.1:0-3426 GCA_036157095.1 Pseudomonadota bacterium | reverse complement strand
GGGTGTTAAAAAAGGTATTGATCATTATTGCCGTGTCATATGTGGGCATCGTCGCGGCTTTTGAAAGCCTTTTGGGCTATTACCAGCCTGCAGATGATAAAACCATGGTGATTACGACCTTCGATGGTGAAGGTTTCGGTGCAGATCGTGTGGTAACTCGCCTTGAGAGCGACGGCAATTTATATGTGGCTGCAAATCATTGGCCTCGTGCATGGTTCCAAGCGGCGCTTGAAAACGATGCGGTCGAGATCACCTTTAACGGTGAAACGCTACCCTATACGGCAGTGCTGCTAGGGGGCGCGGATCACGACCGTGTAAATAACGCTCATGCACTGCCGTTTGCCTTTCGAGTACTCACAGGGTTTCCACCTCGCTATTTGATGCGCCTTGATCCACGCTGACCAGGACTACTCATTCACCCTTAGTGGTTCCACCAAGGGCGATCGGAATATGCCCTTAAGTCTAGTTCATGGGTCCATACTGAGCGGTGCTGTTGGGCAACGTGATAGTAGGTCTCCGCGATTTTCTCCGGCAGCATCAGCCCATCGTGCTCCATTCCTTTGGTCTCACGCAGTTCCTGAAATCTCTCTGGCCCCAACATTTTGCCGAGGGTATCCGGTGCATCAACGGCTCCATCTACGAGCACGTGCGCAACGTGGATACCGCTGCTGGAGAACTGGGCGTTCAGTGATTGGCAAAGCATCCGACGTCCACCCATGGCTGCGGCATGGCTATGCTGGCCGGCATTACCTCTGACGGCTGCAGTGGCAGACGTAACCAGTATGTTGCCCTTACCTCGCTCCTGCATATGTGGTATCACCGAATGCGCGGTGCGAAAGAGACCGAAAGTCGCTAAACGCCAACCCATCTCAAAAGCCTTATAGGTAGTAGCCGCCAATGGTCGATCACCAATCTGGGCACCGAGATTGAAGACCACGGTATCGATCGGGCCAATATCTTGCTCAACCGCC
The DNA here is from genome assembly GCA_036157095.1 of Pseudomonadota bacterium. GTDB lineage: Bacteria > Pseudomonadota > Gammaproteobacteria > Pseudomonadales > Azotimanducaceae > UBA4421. Next base: position 2,455 of record JAYYHB010000336.1, on the reverse strand, counting down.
GCTACCCGCTCCTCAATGGAGTTCTCTTCGATGGCGTTTAACAAAAACCCAGATGCGCTGCCGCCGCTTGAGTTGATGCCATTTACCATGGCGTTTAAGCCGGCCTCGTCACTGCGACGGCAAAGCACAGCATGAAAGCCTTCTTGCGCGAATTTGCGGCCCACATTGCCGCCGATGCCTGCGCCGGCACCAATGATTAAACAAACGGGTTTCACGAGGATAGTCTCCTATGGTTCTTGTTGTGTTTGGGCACCCTTGGTAGTGCGCTGGTAAACCAATTCTCCCTGCAGATAGGTTTGCTGCACTTCAACCGCCATAAGCTCATCTGCCGGAGTTGCCAGAAAATTGCCGGGCAGCACGATCATGTCTGCGTACTTGCCAGCTTCTAAAGAGCCCTTGATGTTTTCGTCAAAATTGATGAACGCACTGGTCAGTGTATAGCCGCGAAGGGCCTCCTGCAGCGTTATTGCCTCGTCTGGCCCATAGACTTCCCCGCTCATGCCCTTGCGCGTCGTCGCAGCGTAAAGACCCACCATGGGACCAATGGGCAAGATATCGCTAGAGAGTGCAACCTTAATCCCGGCGTCCATAGGGCCGCGCAGGGGGTTGTTGTGCGCCAGCCGCCAGCCGTCTAGGTTGTCAGCGTAGCGGCCCTCCAACGTATAGGTGAAGTTGGGTTGCTGAGTAATGTGAATGCTGTGCTTGGCCATTTTGTTCATCGTGTCCTGGGGTGGGCGCATGGAGAAAAGATTGAGATAATGGCGATGGTTTTCTCGGGGGTTGCGCTCAAGGGTCTTGACGAGGGATTCCACTACCAGTTCGATGGCTGCATCGCCGATGGCATGAATGCCCATCTGCAGACCGGCTTCGTGTATCTCGTCAATTTGTCGCGTCAGCTCGGTTACCGGCATGTTCAAATAACCCCGATAGTTGGGCTGATTGCGGTACGGCTCGCGGGTGTAGGCGGCGGGGCCGGTAAATCCGCCGTCAACAAAGATTTTAATGGGCCCGATCTTCAGCCAATCGTCGCCATCGCCAACCTCTTTGCGCAGCAATGCTATGGCTTCAGGATTCCACCACTGAAATTGCAGCTTGGCTCTGGGCAGCGGCAGGGCACGCTCGGCGTATACGCGCTGCCAGCGCCGGTACTCGTCCGGTGTTTTTTGCGCGTCAGTAATGCTGGTAATGCCCATAGACAATAGAGCATTTAAATTGAGAGCCAGACTGCCGGCCAGTTCCTCTTCGGTAGCGGGGGGAACCAAGTCTAAAACCAAGCTTTGACGCTCTCGTATGATACCGCTGGGCTCGCCTGTGGTGCCTCGCTCGATCACACCACCTTCAGGGTCTGGTGTATTGGCAGTAATATTTGCGGCAGCTAAGGCAAGGCTCGACGCCACGGCACTGTGAGCGCCTGCGCGGGTTAACACTACAGGATTGTTGGGAGCTGCATCGTCCAGATCGAAGCGGTTTGGTTTGCGCTGTTCAAGCAGCTCATCCTCGGACCAACCGTAGCCGGTAATCCACTCACCGGGTCCAAGCGATTCGGCCTTAGAGCGAACTAGAGATTGTATTTGCGCTATCGAAGACACTCGATTGAGATCAATATATCGCCTAGCATCGCCTGAAATATGAGTGTGCGAATCATTGAATCCCGGCATCAACGTGTTGCCTGCGAGGTCAACAATAGACTCACCTTTATAGGTCTCTAGCAGTTCCCTTGTCCCGCTGGTGATGACTTTGCCATCGTGAACAATAAGCACCTCATGAACCCTAAAAGCATCGTCGATAGTGAGCACATGGCCATTATGAAAAACGAGGTCTACGATTTGTTTATTGGCCCCGGCAGGCTGAGCGGGCTTGGAATCAGGTGCATTGGAGCAGGCCACACTTAGTGCGAGTGCCGCCGTGGCTCCTATGATGCCTATTGCCCTATGAGCGGCGCATCGAATCCACATATTCAGCATCTTACTCTTCCCTCAAGTGACGACAGTCTCTTTACTTAGGCGTGTTCGGTCAATCCAGACGTCAAATCGAGTCAACAAAGTCGGCAGAAAGAGCAAATCCAGGAACAAAGCGACGACGATAATTGGCGTGATGATCGAAGTCAGGTTCTTAAAAATCTCGGTGCTGGAGAATCCCATCAGCGCTACGCCAAGAGACATCCACAGCGTTGTGATTGTAATTGCGCTGCCAGCGAGAGAGATCGAGTTTTCAATTGATTGCATCGGCGATTTGCCGCTGTCTCTGGCAGTTTTGTATTTGCTTAGTACGTGTACAGAGTCGTCTACCACCAAGCCAATGCTTATCGCCAAAAGCATCAATACGTAGGGACTTAGATTACCGTCTAATAGCCCCCATAGCCCAAAAACAATTGTGATTGGGAAGACGTTGGGGGCGATGCTCAATAGGCCATAGCGCAAACTACGCAGACCAATCATCATGGTCATGGTGATCA
>JAYYHB010000335.1:0-5260 GCA_036157095.1 Pseudomonadota bacterium | reverse complement strand
CCAGTGGATAAGCGCCAAGAACATACCCATTGACGGCTTCGTGCTGACGGAGCATCGACAGTTTGACGATGAATCCGATTATTCAGAATTGGGCGCGAATTTTGGCCTGACCATCCTAAAGGGTGCTGAAGTCGAAACCGAGTACGGTCACGTTTTGGTCTTTGGCGTCACGCCTGCCCTTCAGGAAGCCTTTGATTTCACCAACATTCACCTCAACCTTGCAGACGTTATTTTAGCCTGCAACGCTCACGACGCCATAGCAGTACCCTGTCATCCTGGGCGCAAGCGAGTGGGCATGTCCGCCCATTTGGAGGAGTTCGGCGTACCTGAAGGCGTGGAAATTGTAGAGGTCTACAATGGCGGCAGCAGAGACGATGAAGATCAGGTCTCCATTGATATGGCCGATCGACTTGGCTATCTCGGCATTGGCGGCAGCGACGCGCATATTGTGAGCCACATAGGCCGGTGTGGAACCCGATTCGACCAACCCGTCGTCAACGAACAGGAGCTAGTGACCGCCTTGCGACAAGGCTCGTTTGAAGCGGTCAAGATCCAGGCCAGCGACTCGTAGTTTACAATCGGGGTTAGTCCACCTGGGCATCGGGCAAAGCCCGCCAATGGGCGAGGCCTTATTAGAAAACCACTTCGTTTTTGTTAGGAATGCTATGCAGGCCTGACGAGGGGTATGCATAGGTCGTCGTGCTCTTCCCAAGCTAGCTCCACACGCTGTCCTACGTGAATATCGGTCAGCGGATCATCAATGCCAGTAACGTTCGTGAGGAATCTGGGACCCTCATCTAAATCCACATAAGCCACGGCATATGGAACCTTGGTGCGAAAAAAAGGGTGATAGCTCAGGCGCACCACACTAAACGAATAAATCTTCCCCTTACCTGCAGATACTTTCCACCTAAGGTCTCCATCAACACAACCGGTGCAGTGTGCACGCGGATGCCACACCACGGTGTCACAGTTTGCGCACTGCTGGTAACGAAACTCTTTGGTTGCCGTCGCCTGCCAAAATTCACCGGTATCCAACTCGTTGAGTTTGGGCAATGGGCGCGTTGGTGCTGTGTTTTCTGCGTTGCTATCGCTCATTGTTAGTCCCTCCCCAAAATAACCGAAGCTGCAGAATGTCGTGCTCCCAGCATGCCGCCATTGCCGTGGGCAATGGCCAAACGGGCATCCGGCACCTGCGAGGTAGATTCACCCCGTAGCTGTCGAGTAGCCTCCAACAACAAGAAAATACCGCGCATACCAGGATGATTTGACGACAGCCCACCACCGTCGGTGTTCAAGGCGGGTCCTTCATTGGGTCGATCAAAACGCAGTCGACCACCTTCAACCCAAGCCCCGCCCTCGCCCTTGGAACAGAAACCAAGGTCTTCAAGCAAGGCCAAAACGGTGATGCTGAACGAGTCGTAAATCATCGCGATATCCATCTCAGCTGGACCAACACCAGCCTGAGCAAAGGCGATAGGCGCGGATTGCGCCCCTGCAGATATGGTGATGTCGGCACCGTTTTCGGGATATTTCGTCGCCTCGCCCGTGCCCAGTATCCACACAGGTGACTTTTCGCAGTTTGTGGCAACATCTGCGCTCGCGATCACTACTGCCCCACCACCATCGGACACCATGCAGCATTCGAGCAAATGTAGGGGATCGGCGATCATCCGTGAATTGACCACATCTTCGATCGTGGTCTCCTGGATATCCACGAAATCTAGATCTGTCATGGCCTGAACTGCTTCCGGATTGCGCATGGCGTGAAACCGCGTAGCGGTTGAGATCTCTGCTAGCTGTTCACTCGTAGTGCCGTACTGGTACATATGCCGTTGAGCAACCATAGCGTAGTTAGCAATAAGCGTCTGACCCGCAAAGGTTTCCATGTTGTCGCCGGGGCTGATACCACCGCCTCGGCCACCAGCGCCTATGGCCATGGCATTGCTATGGGCTGTTGAGCCGTAAGTAAGCAACGCCACCTTTGCCTTACCTTCTCGGATCGCTCGAAGCGCATGGGCTGCATGGAACTCGTAGGAACTACCGCCCACCCCAGTGGTATCCATTACTGTGGGCTTGATGCCAAAATACTCGGAAATCATCAGGCCGCTCATGGGCCCGCCTTCACCGGCGTCGTATATGGCATCTACATCTGACCAGGTCAGGCCCGCGTCAGCCAGTGCCTTCGCGGCGCTCGCAGCCTTGATCTGCAGGGCATTTATCCTGCCCTCCACGTCTCTCGACGGATATTCATGAATGCCAACAATGGCGGCGTCCCTGCTTTGCCCAGCCATACTCTCCCCCTTAAATTGTGGACTAGATTTACTTGCCGAATCCGCGGGGCTTGATTACACCCCGGCACCGACTAGATCAAGGCGCCAAGATGATTCAGCGCGTTGATCTTTTCAATCATGCTTTTTTCGTAGGCTTCCTCTGGCGCCTCTCGAATCAAGTGGTCTAAGTCCCGTGCGTCTTGCCCAACAAGTACCCGCCACTGCTTATTGCGCACAGCGTCGAGTATCACTTTGGCCGCAGAAGCCGCTGTCGTTGGCGCCTGGGTGCGGAAGGCTTCCGCTCGGTCTGCGAGCATTTGACGAATGTGGTCATCTGGCACGTTGCCCACTGGCAGGCCAGCGGAAAGCATGCGTCGACGTACTAGAGCCACGTCCTCATCCGACAACTCCATACCCCACGATCTGCCAAGTACCTTAGAGGAATTCTCCACGATCGACGTGCCGATATGCCCGGGCATGACGACGCTGCAGTGTACATGAGGTGCGTGGAGTCGAAGATCGGTAATAAGCGCTTCGGTAAAACCCTTAACCGCGAACTTTGCTGCCGCATAAGCTGTATGTGCCTGGGTTGTGCCCAGGCTCGCCCAGAATCCATTGATAGAACTAGTGTTGACGATGTGGCCTTCATCACTGGCAACCAGAGCGTCCATAAAGGCCCGACATCCTAGGTACACACCGTCCCAACAAACCGCATAGGTGCGCTCCCATTCGTCACGGTCACCCTCGACAAAGGATCCGCCACCTCCGATCCCCGCGTTGTTAAATAATAGATTGATATGCTCGATTTGATGCTGCGCCAATACCTCGTCGCGAAAGGCGAGCATTTGCGTCTCGCTACTCACATCACACAAATGGTCCGTCAGGCGCTGTTCGCCGGCAGCAGCGAGTCGCCGCGTTTCATCCATATTCTCTTGCGAGACATCACACATGGCGACATGTGCACCCGCTGCGATCAGCTGACAAACAAGTTCTCGCCCCATGCCGGTACCCCCTCCGGTGACCACAGCAATTTTGTCCTCAAAGCTCTCCATTGGCCCTCCTCTTTCAAGCAAGCGTTCTTTTTATAGAACCGTTCTTTTTCAATCACCGTTTATTCAACTACCGATTTTTTCCAGCCACTGCCCTCTTTAGCGAGCGTTCTTATTTCGCTATCGAGCTTGCTTTGATACTTCGATAACACGCATTTTCACCAAACTACCGCCTGAATGCGTGCAATTTTTCTTGGTCGATAAACCCCTGCCGGTACAGATTGGCCAGCGCTGCTTTCACAATGGCGGCAGCATCTACCTCGAAGTGCGCGCGCAGCGCAGGGCGAGACTCGGACAAACCAAAACCATCAGTGCCCAGCACCTCGTAACCCTCTGGCATCCAAGCTGCGATACCCTGAGCCAAGCTAGCCATGTAGTCGGTCACCGCAATCACGGCACCTGTGGCGTCATCAAACATTTGCGACAATTTGCTGGTTCGAGCAGGCGCCTCCGGGTTCTGCCGGTTAGCTGCGGCGACCGCCAGGGCGTCCCTCTGCAGCTCCACAAAACTTGTCATGCTCCAAATATCCACTGAATAGCCAAGTAGCTGCAGCTCGGCCTTCGCAAGAATAGCCTGCTGCATCATGCTGCCGCTCGCCAACAAATGAATATCGGCCTTCGAGCTAGCGGCGTCGAAGCAATAGCCCCCATCCAGAACACCTTGAACAAGCCGATCCTGTTTGATTCCCCCCTGCTCGATAACGCGGGCCATATCCGGCATCCGATAATTTTCGTTATACAGGGTCAGATAGTAAAAGATGTCTTCTTGCTCAACATACATACGGCGCATGCCCTCACGCACGATAATCGCCAGCTCGTAGCCGAAGGCAGGATCGTAACTGAGCATGCTGGGCACCGTACTGGCGAGCACATGTGAGTGTCCGTCTTGATGCTGTAAGCCCTCGCCGTTAAGGGTAGTTCGGCCGGCGGTGCCGCCGAGCAAAAAACCCTTACACATCATATCGCCGCAGCCCCACACCATGTCCCCGACGCGCTGCATTCCGAACATGGAATAGAAAATATAAAAAGGAACCATCGGCAGGCCATGAACCGCATAGGCACTACCCGCAGCCATAAAGGAAGCCATGGCCCCTACCTCGCAAATTCCCTCCTGCAGAATTTGACCGTCGCTGGCCTCGCGGTAAGGCAACAGACTGTCTGCATCCACCGGGCGATACTTCTGCCCGTCATGGGAATAAATGCCCGCAATTTTGAACAACCCATCCATGCCAAAGGTACGCGCCTCATCGGGGACAATGGGCACGACGTAGCGCCCAAGTTCAGGCATACGCAGCATGCTCGACAGCAATCTCACCATCACCATAGTGGACGACACCTCGCGCTCACCACTGCCGCCAAGAAACTCCGCAAAGGCCGCCAATTCCGGTACTTCGAGATTTGTACAATCTACCTGACGGTTGGGAACCCAACCGCCGTTGGCGGCTCTTCGAGCATGTAGATAGGCCATTTCCGGCGCATCGGCATCAGGGCGGTAAAACTCGGCATTCGCCGCCTGCTCCGCGGTAAGAGGAATACGCAGTTCCGCGGCGATTTTAATGCGCTCGTCCGCCGACATACTCTTGTACTGATGCGCCGTATTCTTACCCTGGGCGCCCATGCTATCGCCCTTGACCGTCTTCACCAGAATCACCGTGGGCTTACCCCGCGCGGCACTGGCCTTGGCAAAGGCCGCATAGATTTTCTTCTGATCCTGCCCTCCACGTTTGATGGCCCGTACCTCCTCGTCAGTAAGGGTGTTCATCATTTGTTCGAGCCTTGGATTGCCCTCCACCCAGTGCTCTCGCTGCACATCGCCAGGAAGAACCGAATACATCTGATAGTCACCATCCAGACATTCGTCCATACGTTTTTGCAGCACACCATCGTCATCACGGGCCAGCAATGCGTCCCAGCCACTGCCCCAGATCACCTTAAGGA
>JAYYHB010000334.1:0-5255 GCA_036157095.1 Pseudomonadota bacterium | reverse complement strand
GACGACTCTCGGATCCTTTTCTAAATTTTCTGCCCATTGGTTTGAGCGTTTTGATGCCCCGACAAAGAATGAGTCCTCAATACCGAGTCCCCAAATCGTAACGGAATAGGGGTCTGATGGATTCGTTTCAAGCAGCACGTTATCCACGTCCTCTGCATGGCTCCAATCCTTTGGCCAGGGCTCTGTGATTCCCTGCAACTTTCCCCCGGGTATCGGCCCCAACGGAGCGCCGCAGGAGCTAAGTAGCATGGCGCCGGCAACCCAGAGCGGCACGGGACTAAGCGTTAAGGATAGAAGCTTTTGCATCGACAAATTTCCTAAGCAGACTTCGAAGCACAAGGTAATAACAATGTATCATCTCGGCATTAATTGGACGATACGCTTCTAAGACCTAGTGAGAAACGATGGCAGAAGAACCGACAACAGCACCGGAAAAATCCGACGAGAGCGTCATCGAAGATGCGGACCTAGGTCGAAAACCAAGTGCCGAAGACGAAGCCTCGTACGAAGAAGAGCAGCTGCCAGAGAGTTGGTTCATTACTGGCGCTAACGGCAATCTTGGTCAGCGCCTGGTTCGTAAATTGCTGTCCGAGGGGGCGGATGTAACGGCCGTGGTGCGCAGTACACGCGCAGAGCGAGAACTTTCCCGGGCGGTTAATTTCAACAACAAGCTGCGCATTGAGGTGATCGACTACTCTGAAACGATGCTGCTAGGACAGGCAGCGTACGGCGCACAATTTGCTGTGCATCTCGTTGGGATCTTGAAAGCGACCAAGGACGCCACCTATGCAAGGGCTCACGAGGCCAGCTGCACCTCGTTATCGCGCGCGCTCAAGGGCACATCCGTAGAGCATATTACGTACTTATCGATATTAGGTGCGAGGCCCTCTTCTTCCAATCCCTGTCTTGCCTCCAAGGGGCGCGCGGAGCGAATTTTATATCGAAGCGCCACACCAGCCTGCACGCTACGCATACCCATGGTCATCGGTGAGCGTGATTACACCACCAAGATGCTGGCGAAACGGGCGAGTCTCTCGACGTCCTTCACGTTTCGAGCCGGTAGTTTGGAACAACCCATTTTTGCAGACGATGTGATCGAAGCGATCTGCAGTGCTTCGCGTTTGGGGCTCGAGGGCGGGTTGAACTTGGCCGGCCCAGAAAGCCTTACCCGAGCGCAACTGTACGCTCGAGCAGCTCAAGTATTGGGAAACTCCACCAAGGTTCGATCCATACCAATGTTTTTAGGGTACACCATGGCATGGTTGCTGGAGCTCTTTATGGCCGACCCGCCGGTGACTCGTGCCATGCTGGGCGTGCTTGATCACGACGATGATATTCGGGTCGATAAGGCGTTGCGATTGCTGGAAATCGAAAACCTCACGCCGTTGGATGTCATGTTACGCCAGGCTCTGCCTCGCACATGATCGCGTCAGTAGTCATGGTGATAGAACTTCTGCAAGGAACGGCAGGCTGATATCCATTCGGTGATCGATTCCGGAATGCGTGCCAGAAAATTCCTCGTAACGATGGTCGATGCCGTGTTTGGTGAGCTGTATGGAAAGCTGTCTCGAGCCAAAGTGAATGTGGAACTGATCGCGCCAGCCACAATCAATGTAGAGGCCTCGAAGGTTTTCCAGCCGACGTTTGTTTACCCGCACCATGTTGATTGGGTCATGCTTTAACCACCGCCGCCAGCGCGCCTCTATGCGCTCTCCGGTATGCAGGTCATACGGTAGATAAAAACCGTTAGGCGCCACCGGCTCAGGGTCGTAGGTCGCCGCCATCGCCAGCAGCATAAGGGTCATAATGTCGCTGCTGGACAGCGGAGCCTCCCCGTTAGGCGGAATCTTCGCTACGTACTCTAAAAACCTCCGTACTCTTCCGTCGTCCTCACCAGGTACGAGCTGGGATGCAATAGACCGCTTGCCTTTCTTTAGGGCTGGTTTTGCAAAGCCCTGCAAATGCGTGAGTACTGCGGGCCACTCGGCACCATATACAAAATCGAAGTGGGCATCGCCAGAATGGTTTGCGATGGCCCCCCAAACATCGGAATGGCCCATGCCCATGCGCATCGCACCGAATCCGCCGGATGATTTTCCGAAGCAGCCACGATGACCGGCTTCAGCCAAGGTGCGAAATTTGCTGTCGATTAGCGGGACTATTTCTTGGTTCAGATAATCTGCATAGCGACCAGTGGCGGAAGAATTGATGTACTGATTTCCTCCAAGGCGGGTAAAGCAATCAGGAAAGATCACGATTACTGGGGGCATCCGTTTACTGCTAATCAGCCGGTCGAGCTTTTCGGGCAGATTCTCATCGAAATTACGCCAATTTAGATGGCTTAAGCCGCTGCCCGTAAAACCGGCGAGATCGTAAAGCGTCACAAAGCGGCGAGAAGCGTTGCGCATATTGTCATAAGCCGCGGGCAAGTAGACCGAGACGCGCCGACGGCTAGGATCACCAAGGGCGTTATTCTTGAGCACCTCTGAATCATGTATCAGCGTGACGATGCGACCACTAGCAGTTGAATGAGAGATATGTGCCATACCGTTAACCAGTTATGCCAAGTTTTGGTAAGCAATGCCCGGGGTGCAGTGCTCGATATCCCGGACTATAGTTTGTTGTCTGGCAAAAAGGGCGTAGGGATTCGAAATGTCCTACAAATTTGGAGTGGTTGTGGGATCACTTGGGCAAAAAAGTAGCGGCCAGCTAGGCTGTGGATCCATGACGCGTAGGTCCCAGCCACTGACAGCGCTGCTCTTCATATTTAGCACGCTAATCGCCGCATCGATATGCCAGGCATCTGATGCGGCCGCGGGAGCCCGCTTGTATCCGGTCTGTACATCCTGTCACGGGGCTGCTGGCCAAGGTAATCAAGGCATGAGAGGGCCAAAACTGGCAGGCCAACACGGCTTTTACCTACTTAAGCAGATGCAGAATTTTCAATCTGGCGCGCGTGGTACGGCGCCGGGTGACGCCAAGGGTCGTCAGATGGCAGCGATGGCGAAGGGACCTAGGCTGTCGTCGTTGGCAGCGCTAGAGAACTTGGTCGCCTATATCGAATCCTTGCCGGATAAAGCCGTAACTCCCACACTTCAGGGCGATGTCGTGCGAGGGAAAAGTCTTTACATCACCTGTATCAGCTGTCACGGCGAGGCTGCCCAAGGACTAGAGACGATGGCTGCACCCAGACTCGCGGGACAAAGAGATTGGTACCTGGTGGACCAGCTGCAGAAGTTTGCAACCGGCAAGCGTGGGTATGCACCAGGCGACTATGGTGGCAGGCAAATGAAAGCAATGATGTTTGCGCTGTCCACAGAGACCGACTACCGTGACGTCGTTGCCTATATCAGCACTCTGGCGCCGTAACGTGCTGCCCAGCAATTAGCAACACCCATGAGTAGCGTTCGCTTACAGGTCAACCTTGATGCGCTAGCAGAAAATTTTCATCAGCTGCGTCGCCGAGGCTCGCAAAGCATGCCTGCAAATATGTCGGCTGCCGTCGTAAAGGCCAATGGCTACGGTCTCGGAATGCGCTTCGTGGCAAGTCGACTTTACCAGGAGGGGTGCCGACGCTTCTTTGTGGCCACCGTCGCAGAGGGGGTAGAACTGCGAAGTCTGTTATCTGATGTCCACATTTATGTGCTCGCTGGGGCGACAAAACAAACTCTTGGCGACCTAAAGACCTATCAGTTGACTCCGGTTCTCAATACCCGCCAGCAATGTGAACTCTGGTCCCCAACCCGCCGAGCCGCCGCCTTACACATCGACACGGGCATGCATCGGCTTGGCGTGTCTTGGGATGACGACCTGTCGCAACTGCCAGCTTTGCGGCTTGAGCTTCTCATGACGCATTTTGCTCGGGCGGACGAGTGGAACGACACCCTGCGCTTGCAGCAGACCCAGCGCTTTGAGAACTGCTTCGCTACATTGCGTGAACATCATCCGGATATTTTGGCGAGCTTGAATAACAGTGCTGCGATTTTGACGGATCAAGTAAAGACAGTGGCACTCTTGCAAAGCGAGCAGGAAGGCTGCGTTGATCGCCTGGGACTGGGGCTTTACGGAGTAAATCCCCACTCCCAGACCGATACGCCGGCAGCAAAGCAGCTACTTGCCAATGTCGCCTCGCTCGAGGCCGAGGTGATGCAGGTGCGTCGCGTAAGGGCCGGCGCCACGGTAGGTTACGGCAGCACTCATTGCGTTAGCGGTTCCGGTCGTTTGGTAACAATCGGCGCGGGCTACGCCGATGGCGTGCCCCGCCTGCTGTCTAACCAAGGCCATGTTTTTTTTCAGGGCTACCGACTGCCCATCGTCGGTCGCATCAGTATGGATTCCCTGGTTGTTGAGCTAGCCGATGAAACGGCGATGACCTGTGAGATTGACGAGGGCGATTGGGTCGAAATCTTTGGCCCTCATTTGTCCGTTGAGGAAGTTGCGAGCCAAGCACAAACCATTGCTTATGAGATTTTGACCGGACTGGGATCTCGGGTACAACGACTGTCATACTCTCAGCGAGGCGAGTGACGAAGGGGCGGCAATATGTCAGCAGTAGACAGGAACGGTGTGTTAGCCGGCAAGGTAGCAGTCATTACAGGCGCTAGCCGAGGGATTGGCGACGCGCTGGCGCGACGTTATGCCATGGAAGGTGCAAGAGTCGTAGTCTCGGCCCGAACAGTGGAGGGTGGAGACCATTACCTACCAGGATCGATTAATGAAACCGTCGCCGATATCTTGGCAGCTGGTGGTGAGGCGATCGCCGTTAAAGCGGACCTAGCTGTGGCGGAGGATCGACAGCGCCTGGTGGATGCCGCTATAGAAGCCTATGGCGCTGTTGATATTTTGGTTAACAACGCCGCCATTACCTATTTTATTCCAGTGATCGATTTCCCAGAAAAGCGCTTTCGATTGATGATTGATGTGCAGGTATGGGCTCCGTTTGAGCTGGCGCAGCTGGTATTGCAGGGCATGCGGGAGCGAGGGTCAGGCTGGATACTCAATGTGTCTTCACATGCTGCCCTGCATCCTGAGAAAACCATGCAAGGCAGAGGCGGTACAGTTTACGGCATGTGTAAGGCGGCCCTCGAACGATTTACCACGGGCCTGGCGCAAGAGGTCTATGACGAGGGCATTGGCGTCAATGTGATTTCACCGGGCTTGGTGGCAACGCCAGGAGTCATGCATCACAAGTTGATCAATGAAAGCAATGAAGATCGAGTAACGCCGGTCGAGCACATGGCAGAGGCGTGTCTACA
>JAYYHB010000333.1:0-5269 GCA_036157095.1 Pseudomonadota bacterium | reverse complement strand
TTGTTTGCACACAATGTTCCTGCACGGCTTGGCCGGTGCTCGGACTGCCCCCAGACTGGTACAAAAGCCCCGCCTATCGGGCACGCGTCGTGCGCGAGCCACGTCGGGTACTCAGCGAAATGGGTCTGCATTTAAGCGATGAAGTCGCAATACGAGTTTGGGAAACCAGCGCAGAAACCCGGTATATGGTGATTCCACTACGCCCGGAGGGTACGCAGAAGCTGACCGAAGACGCGCTAGCGCGCTTGGTTACGCGGGAGGCGCTGATTGGCGTTGCGCTGGCTAACCCGCCGGTGCGGTAGATTTTGCGCGACGCGGGTCACTCAGCATTCGCGACACTGGCCCGGTGCCGAACGATTTTTCAGGAACAATTCTTATGAGTAACGGTATGAGCATCAGAGATTCCTTTGCGGCCGGCAATAGGACAACTGGCCCGCGCGGTCAGCGCGCCCACCCACTAACCATTGAACACAGTGGCCGGCTGGTCGAGAAGCTTTACAAAGTCGGCAATAAGGCTTGGTCGCTGGTGGGCAATGGTCTGTCGAATCAGTCCTTCGTAGAGGGCCCGGCGGGGCTGATTGTCATTGATACTGGTGAGTGCAACGAGGAGATGGCTGCGGCCCTGGCAGCGGTTCGTAAAGAAACCAACGCGCCCATTGCCGCCTGCATCTATACCCACTTTCATTATGTGGGCGGTACTGAGGCCCTGCTAGCCGAAAACAGCGCTCTTCCCATTTGGGGGCACCGGGGCATTCAGGCCAACCTAGAGCGTTTCGGCGGCGAAATCGCTCCGCGAGTCACTCGTGGGCTGGTACATCAGTTCGCCATCGCCATGCCTGAAGAGGGTCCGGACGGGCTAGTTAATGTGGGTCTGGGAAACTTTTTTCGCAATCCTAATCACGCCCCCTTTACCAATGGCTATTTACCCGCCCAGCACACCTTCGATACGCCCATGAAGACGACGATCGCGGGTTTGGCGGTTGAGTTTTATCCCGCGCCATCCGATGCGACTGATTCAGCGACTATTTGGTTCCCTGAATTGAAGCTCGCGGTTAACAACCTGCTTTGGCCAGCGCTGTTTAACGTTTTTGCCATTCGCGGCGAGGAATACCGCGACCCGCGTGTTTTGCTGCGCGGTCTTGACGAGCTGAACGCGTTTGGCGCTGATTACCTAATAGGCGCCCACGGGCCGCCCATGTTTGGTGCCGCTGAGATTCAACAATGCATTCTAAACTATCGCGACTCCATTCAGTTTATGTGGGATCAAACCGTGCGCTGCGCCAATCGCGGCCTGACCCTGAACGAGACCATTGCCGCGATCAAACTGCCTGACTACTTTAAAGGCCACTACACCACTCAGCAGCTTTACGGCGTGGTAGAACACCATGTGCGGCAAATTTATACAGGCCTATTCGGCTGGTTCGACGAGGATGAAGCCAACCTGTTTCCGGTGCCGGGGGCCAAGCGTCTGCAAAAGTTGATCGCCGGTTTCGGTGGAGTCGATGCTGTGCGGCATGCCGTCGATCACGCGCTGACCGAAGAGGACTTTCGCTGGGCCATTGAGCTGGCCTCGTGGCTGGTGCGCAGCGAGTTAAACGAGCACGGCAGAGCCGATGCCGGTGCGGCTGAAGATCGACTCAGGCTCGCCACCGCTTTGCGAGGCGTAGCCTATAACACGACCTCGGCCAACGTCCGTAACTGGTGTATTACGCGAGCGCTGGAACTTGACGGCTCGTCAAATCTGCAGCGTTTTCGAACCCATCGTTTTCAAAAGCGGGAGTTGGCGAGGCGACCGGCCGCAGAGTCCTTGGGGCTATTGCGCGTGCTACTGGTGCCGCAGCGCGCAGGTGAGCTGCATCAAACGCTAAAGCTTTCCTTTACCGATGGCGGCATTGCGGCATTGACCATTCGTCACGGCGTGGCCGTGCCTGAAGACGAAGATAGATCGCCTGAGAATTTGCTGACGGCTTCGATCAGTAGTGAGCAGTGGTTCGACATTATGGGCGGCAAGCTGGCGCTGAGCCAGGCTATGACCGATGGCGCGCTAGAGACTTCTGATGCAGAGGGGCTGAAGGACTTCTTCGCTTGTTTTGATCTTGTCACGTTAAACACCTAAACCTTTGAGAGTTGTATGAGCGACATACCCCAACCTTCGAAAGCTTTCGATGGTGACATCCAGCGGCTGTTCAAGGACTCCACTGCTAGCCCTCTGCCACTCAATAAGCAGGCGGCAGGTGCGCCGAACGTGCTGTTGGTGATGCTGGACGATGTAGGCTTTGGTACCTGCAGCACCTTTGGCGGGCCCATAACTACCCCGGGCGTCGACAAGGTCGCGGCGGCGGGCTTGAAGTACAACCAATTCCATACCACGGCCCTGTGTTCGCCCACTCGCGCATCGCTGCTGACCGGGCGCAATCATCACAGCGTACACATGGGCGGTATTACAGAAATCGCCAACAGTTTCCCGTCGTACGACAGCGCTATTCCGCCAGAGACCGCCACTATTGCCGAAATACTGAAACAAAATGGTTATTCCACGGGCTGTTTTGGCAAGTGGCACCTGACCCCGGCATGGGAGCAAAATCCCGCCGGCCCCTTTGATCGGTGGCCAACCGGTATGGGGTTTGAACGCTTCTACGGCATCATCGGCGCCGAAGCCTCCCACTGGGAGCCAGCGGTTTATGATCAAACCACTCCGGTGGAGCCGCACCTTGGTCGTGAAAACTATCACCTCACCGAGGATCTCGCCGAAAAAGCCATCGAGTGGATCGCTAAGCAGCAGGTGTCTGCACCGGATAAACCGTTCTTTTGCTATTTCGCTCCCGCTGCCGTGCACGCCCCGCACCATGTGGCCCCAGAGTGGATTGATAAGTTCAAGGGTCAGTTTGATCAGGGTTGGGATGCTCTGCGCGACAAGATATATCAGCGTCAGCTCACCATGGGCGTGATCCCCGAAGGCACGGCGCTTACCGAGCGTCCTCAGCAAGTGCCGAGTTGGGCAGAATACCCCGACCGCTACAAGCCAGTGGCTGCTCGGCTGATGGAGGTGTTCGCTGGCTTTATGGCCCATACCGATGCCCAAGTGGAGAGGGTGATCGACTATCTGGTGGAGCAAGACGCCTTCGACAACACCCTGGTGATTTATCTGACCGGCGACAACGGCGCCTCCGCCGAGGGCACCGTGCACGGCGCGTGGAGCGCACCTTCGTTTCAAAACGGCGTGCATGAAGATCCGGAATGGCTGCTTGAGCATATAGATGACTTTGGCACCGAACGCTGTGAAAACCACTTTAACGTCGGGTGGGCCTGGGCCCTGGATTCACCCTTTCAGTGGATGAAGCAGGTGGCCTCGCACTTTGGCGGTACGCGCAATGCCTTGGCGGTGTCATGGCCCAAGGGCATTGAGGCCAAAGACGAGTTTCGCCAGCAGTTTCATCATGTGATCGACCTATTTCCAACCCTGCTGGAGGTTACCGGCATTACCCTGCCTCGGCGGGTGAACGGCATTGCGCAAGATCCTGTGCACGGCTGCAGCATGGTGCCTACCTTCACCGATGCCTCGGCCCCCAGCGCGCATACCACCCAATATTTTGAGATTCTGGGTAATCGCGCGATTTACCACGACGGCTGGATGGCATCCTGCTTCCACGGACGCCTGCCGTGGATTCGTTTCGCCGGCTTTGAGTTTGATGGTGAGCAGGAGGTATGGGAGCTGTACAACGTCGCCGAAGATTTTTCGCAAAGTGTGGACCTGGCGGCAGTCTATCCAGAAAAGCTCGCCGAGCTTCGCGCCCTGTTCGAAACCGAAGCGCAGCGCTACGGGGTATATCCACTGCGCGATGCTTCTGCTCGACGTGGTGGTGATTACGCGCCGCCGCACTCGATGGAAGGTCACAGCAAAATGACTTACGGCCCAATGCACATTCGCATGCCCGAGCATGGGGTGATCAATTTGAAGAATACCTCCTATCGCATCAGCGCAACGGTAACGTTGGACGCCGCAGGCCAAGGGGTCATAGCCTGCCAGGGAGGCAACATGGCGGGCTGGAGCCTGTACCTAGATCAAAACTCTCGACCGAGCTTTGTCTACAACTGGTTTGGTCACGAGTTCACCACACTGGTTGGCGAGCCGCTTGCACCTCGCGAACACCAGATTGACGTGCAATATGCCCACGATGGCGGCTTTGCGGCAGGCGGAGAACTGAAACTTTTGGTGGATGGTGGCCTTGTGGCAGAGGGTCGAGTTGAGCGCACGGTGCCGGTGATTTTTTCGATGAGCGGAGAGACGTTTGATGTCGGCCGCGACACCGGTTCGCCGGTGGGTAAGTACCCCCACGACTTCGCTTTCACGGGCGTTATTCATGGTGTGACGTTGGAGCGTCTCGCTGAGCCTTCCAAGGAGGTAAAGCAGCAGGAACGCAAAGGTGCATTCACAGCGGGCCTAAGCGCGCAATAGGTCGCAACATGCGTCTGCCAGGCGCTATCTCACTGCGTAGACGGCGAGACCGATCAGCACGTAAGAAATTGCGTAGTAGTAGAACAGTGCTTTAGGTGGCATGGGCCTCGTCTCCTTTCCCGTGATTTGTCATCTTTCAGTTGACGTTGCATGTTTGGTTGACACGGTAACAGCAGTTACTGGCAACTAGAACCACTGGAGCAAGAAAATGAAAAAACTACTCACTTTATCTTAACGGTGAGTCTCTTCGACAAGAAGCATAAATTTCACGGTGGCTCACTGCCAGAGTTTGGCATAGCCAAGGTCGATGACGGGCCGGATTCTCTCTATAATGTCGGCGCGCGCACGGCTATCGGCGTGGGGCGCTTCGACCCTGAGTTTGAGGGTGTGCGCTTCGCTCAATATCGGGTAGGTCTGCATCACATTTGTTTGAGTGCAAAAAGCCATGAATCGGTAGACCAAACCGCCGCACTTGCTGTTTCGCTCGGCGCAAACATCGTGCGCGGCCCAGAAGAGCGAGATTGGGCACCGGAGTATTACTATGTGCTTTTCGAGGACCCCGACGGCATTCGTTTAGAAGTAAACCATGTGCCTGGCACCGGGCTACTCAACGCCGATGCGAGCTTTGGTTCTGCTGATGACTACGTTCGCAAAGACGGCAAGGACTTCATCGACTCCCGCTAATGCGCATTTGCTTCGTTATTCACTTAGCCTAATCTCAGGGCCTAACATTGCACTGTGAGGGAAGAATTGATGCAAGAACCCACAAACATTCAGTTTTGGGGCGCGAGTACCATGCGCACGTTCAGGCCA
>JAYYHB010000332.1:0-2610 GCA_036157095.1 Pseudomonadota bacterium | reverse complement strand
AGAACAAATGACTCTCTTGAGAAACGTCACAGCAGTTACGTTGAATGAGCGTCGAGAGATAGTGGACGATGCTGCTATAGAAATAAATGGAAATGAGATTTTATCAATTGGGAAAGCCTCAGACTATCCTTCGAGTGAAAATGAATTAGATTGCAATGGACTCGTAGCCATACCAGGCCTTATAGATACCCACTCGCACGCCGACCAATCTCTCTTGAGGGGCCTTGGAGACCAAATGCATTGGGTGCCTTTTTTAGAGAAGATCGTAGACCCCTACCTAACTCGACGTTCTCAGTCGCTTTCAATACTAGCCAATCAACTAAGCATGGTAGAGATGCTTAAAGGCGGGACCACCAGTTTTGTGTCTCCCAATACGGACCCCTCCGACAACATCGACGCGCTCATCGATGCGGCGACAAAAATAGGAATCAGAGCGACGTTCTGTCGTTTTACGACGGCAGACGATAATTGGCCTGAAACGCGCAGCTCGATCAAGGAATGGCAATCCAAAAAAGGCTCCCTCGCGACTATCTGGTTAGGTGTTGATATACCGAGAGTTTCTGGAGACATGAGTCACCCTGAGTTTTACCAACGCATCATGCGCGAAAGTGCGCACCTCGATATAGGGCTGGTATACCACTTTTGTTCTGAGTACGAAGACGCCGCCTTTATGGTGAATGAATTTGGTCAGACACCTGGGGAATGGTCTTTAAACAACAGTCTCCTAGGACCAAGAGTCATACTGATAAATGGGTGTCAAGTTACTGCTCGCGAAATTGAGATATTGGCTGAAACCGGCACGCACCTCTCCCACAGCCCAGTAGCCAACATGAAGATGGCTACTGGAGTATTGCCTGCCGCCGACGTGTTACATGCTGGCGTTAACCTAGGGCTGGGCACTGACGGAGCGCTAAATAACAACAGCTACGACATGTTTTTGGAAATGAAATGCGCTTGTCTGCTTCAGAACTCTGTAAAACGTACCCCTCGGGCTCTCTCGCCCGAGCAGGCGCTTGAGATGGCAACGATAAACGGCGCTAAAGCACTCGGGAGGGATGACCTCGGTTCGCTTGAGCCTGGAAAAAAAGCCGATGTAGTTTTGCTTGATCTTAACGCGCCTCGCACCCAACCTATTCACGATCTTGTTTCAAATATCGTCTTCAGTGCGAGCGCGAGCCAAGTTCGGCATGTTTTCGTCGATGGGCGGCACGTGGTAGATCACTTTAACGTTCAAGGTATTTCAGAAGGACAGCTGATTTCAGCGGCCCAAGCTGAAACGGAAGAAATAAGACATCTGATAGGTGCACAACCAGCCGCACGATGGCCCCGGATTTGAGTAATTTATCTCTGCTCACGCCCGTCTCGTTCGCATGCTACTTCGTCATGTCGGCAATGCTTGCCCCTATGGGAATTCTAGCACCGGAGATGGCTTTGCACTTTGATCTTCCTGTGACCGAAATCACGCGTACGTTCGGTGCGCTAACCTTCGGCAATCTCATTGGCGCAGCTTGCGCTACCGCAGTCCTAGCAATTTGGAACTTAAGATCTATTTTTATCGCGACTTATGCCATCTTAGGAATAGCACTGCTTTTGCTAGGATTGAGTGACCAACTTCTATCTGTAGGTGTGATTTTGGCAGTGGTTGGATTCGGTTGTGGTGTTGGTTTAGCTGCCGCAGCCGTACTGATTACATTACGTTTTTCTGCCTCAAAAAAAGCGTCGATGCTTATATTGACGGATGCATGCTTTAGCATCGCTGGTTTTTTGCTTTCATGGGTCGCTACCACGCTAATTTATTTTCAATTCGGTTGGGCCGTTGCTTACCAACTTGTCGGCGTAATTTGCGTAGCTATTGTATTTGCATCCAGCATTTCAGATTTTAGCAACTCAGAACAAGGCCCAGGCCAAGACTCGCTCGCAATAAAAACCTGGCCGGTCAACGCTCGATGGCTAAGCGCCTCATTGTTTCTCTATACGCTAGGGCAGTATTCTTTTTTGCTCTGGCTGCCCACCGTTGCATCCGATGTTCATAACGCAGGTCCGATCCTGTCCGGTGGATTGGTCGCGCAATTTTGGTTCGGAATGTTTGCGGCTCAGCTTTTTACCAGTTGGTGGGTTTTTCGAATCGGGACTGAACGACTGGTAAGCTTAGCGTCTGCCACTATTTTCTTGGGATCGCTCTTCTTACTCTTTGCACCGAGCGCAGAAGTATTGCCAATTTTTGCATTTGCTTGGGGGTTCTTGAACTTCTCTTTCCTCAAGGCCGCAATTTCTTTGGCATCAGAAAACTTCACGGCTCATCCAGTAAACTTCATCGCGGTGCTTCTACTTTGTGCAACTGCGGGAACAGCAGTCAGCCCGCTGATAACTAGCGACTTGGCAGACGCGTTCGGAGCACCAGGACCTCTGGTTTTTGGAAGCGTTTGCTATGCCTTGTTGGTCGTCACCGTTGTTCTTGCTCGACTGAAACAAAAACCGAACATTTAGTGATGGCTTACAAAAGTTATCGAACTCACTGATGCTAGAAAGTCTGTCATCCAGGAACTCTTGGGAGATGACTTCAGACCCTATTCTCAAAGATTATAGAGATGGAGACTTAATTACCAATAC
>JAYYHB010000331.1:0-3636 GCA_036157095.1 Pseudomonadota bacterium | reverse complement strand
ATTTCGCTGTCGCTGACTTTGCCGGTGCCGTAGGTATCCACACTGATCGATGTCGGCTCTGCAACTCCGATGGCGTAACTCACCTGAATTTCGCAGCGCTCTGCGAGACCTGCGGCGACGATGTTTTTCGCCACATAACGCCCTGCATAGGCGGCAGATCGATCCACCTTAGACGGATCCTTGCCAGAAAAAGCCCCGCCACCGTGTCGCGCCATGCCGCCATAGGTATCGACAATAATTTTGCGTCCGGTCAATCCACAGTCGCCAACCGGGCCTCCGATGATGAACTGCCCCGTTGGATTGATGTGGAATTGCGTGTCAGGGGTGACCCAGTTTTGGGGTAATACTGGCTTAATGATTTCCTCCATGACGGCCTCTCGCAGAGTCGCTTGATCGACATCTGGAGAGTGCTGGGTGGAAAGCACCACGGCATCTATGCCAATGGGCCTACCCGCCTCGTCGTAGCGAAAGGTCAGCTGGCTTTTTGCGTCAGGCCGCAGAAACTTTAAAGAGCTGCGTCTGGCTTTGGCTTGCTGCTCAACCAAACGATGCGAGTAGACAATTGGCGCGGGCATCAGCACATCTGTCTCGTTTGTCGCGTAGCCAAACATCAAACCTTGATCGCCAGCACCTTGCTCATGATCGATGGATTCGTCGACGCCCATGGCGATGTCTTGGCTTTGCTGCCCGAGGGCGTTTACGACCGTGCAGGCCTCTGGGTCGAAACCGATTTCAGGGCCGTCATAACCGATTTGCTGGATAACGGAACGGGCAAGCTTGTCGAAGTCGATAACGGCTTCGCTGCGAATTTCACCGGCAAGCACGACGATACCGGTTTTGATCATGGTCTCGCAGGCGACTCTAGATTCGCTGTCTTGTGCAAGCATGGCGTCGACGACCGCATCAGATACCTGATCAGCGACTTTGTCTGGGTGGCCTTCAGAAACGGATTCGGAAGTAAATAATGATTGTGCTGGCATAGGGTTCCCTTGTTTCTTGACCGGTGCATACCGTCCGTCAAATTGAGCGCGGATGCTACTGGATATTAAATGCGGGTTTAAGTGACGAAAATTTGATTTAAATTGCAGAATATTTGCAGCATGGGCATCAAAACACGGACAATATGCGCTCAAGCCGGAGAGAATTACTATGCCCTCACGTTTTCAGCTCGCGAATGCTGTTCGGGTATTGGCCATGGACGCTGTGCAAGCCGCGAAGAGCGGGCACCCTGGAGCCCCCATGGGTCTTGCCGATGTCGCGGAAGTTCTCTGGCGAGATTTTCTTAAGCACGACCCAAATGACCCGCTCTGGCCTGACCGTGACCGATTTGTGCTGTCGAATGGGCACGGCTCAATGTTGCTCTACGCGCTGCTTCATCTCACCGGCTATGACGTTAGCCTACAAGATCTAAAGGACTTCAGGCAGCTTCACTCTAAGACCGCTGGGCACCCAGAATTTGGCGAATGCCCTGGAGTGGAGACCACGACAGGGCCCCTAGGCCAGGGCTTTGCCATGGCGGTAGGTATGGCGCTGGCAGAGCAAAAGCTCGCCAAAGAATTCAACACCGAGGAGATCGACCTGGTCAATCATCGTACTTGGGTGGTCGTAGGCGATGGTTGTTTGATGGAGGGTATCTCTCACGAAGCGGCGTCACTTGCAGGCACCCTGGCATTATCAAAGCTCATTTGCCTCTATGACGATAACGGCATCTCCATCGACGGCGAGGTACAGGAATGGTTCAGTGAAGACGTGCCCGCACGCTTTGAGGCCTATGGCTGGCGTGTGATTCGCAACGTCAACGGTCATGATGCTAAAGAAATCGGCGACGCCTTAAAGAATGCGACCGAGTCTGATGGGCGACCGACCTTGGTGTGCTGCAAGACTGTGATTGGGTACGGATCACCCAACAAAGGTGGCACGGCTAGCGCTCACGGTTCCGTGCTCGGAGAAGAGGAGATCGCGTTAACCAAGGCCGAGCTAGGATGGGCTACGCCCGCATGGGAAATCCCCAGTGACATTGCAGATGCTTGGGATCAACGTGATGCAGGCGCACAACGACACCAGGCATGGCAGGCGAAGCTCGAAATCTATCGCGCGAGCAATGCTGCGCTGGCTGCTGAATTCGAAAGGCGCATGAGTGGAGAACTGCTCGCGGACTGGTCAGAAGCTATCGATAGCTTTGCGCAAAATCAGCAGGCGAATCCTGTGGATCTGGAAACACGCAAATCATCGCAAGCTGCCATTCGGGCAGTGGCTCAAGGAGTGCCAGAACTCTTCGGCGGTTCTGCCGACTTGACCGGTTCAAACAATACTCGATGGGGCGAAGCGAATGATGATCAGTACCTGAGTTTTGGTGTGCGCGAGTTTGGTATGACCGCGGTCAGTAACGGCATGCAGCTCCACGGAGGATATCGCCCCTTCACGGGCACGTTTCTGATCTTTATGGAATATGCCCGTAACGCCGTGCGGCTGGCAGCCCTCATGCAGCTACCGAATATCTTTGTATATACGCACGACTCTGTTGCCGTCGGCGAAGACGGACCCACGCACCAGCCTGTAGAACAGCTGGCTAATTTGCGCACCACCCCTAATTTGGCGACCTGGCGTCCATGCGACACTGTGGAAACTGCAATGGCTTGGAAAGCCGCCATGGCCAGTCGCACCATGCCCACGGCCTTGGTCTTTACGCGGCAAAAAGTCTCGGCACAAGCACGCTCAGAGGTGGCTTTTGCGAATGTTAAGCGCGGAGGGTATGTGCTTTATGAGCCCGATCAATTGCCGCAAGTATTGTTGATCGCGACGGGCTCAGAAGTGGCCATTACCATGGCGGCGGCGCAATCCTTGTTGGCTCAAGGAATTGCTGCACGTGTAGTGTCCATGCCCTGTGTCGAGATTTTTGAGATGCAGGAGGCAGAATATCGGGAAGCGGTATTACCCGCGTCAGTACGAGCCAGAGTGGCGGTAGAGGCTGGCCACCCAGACACTTGGTTTAAATATGTGGGTTTAGATGGTGCGGTAGTAGGAATCGACCGCTTTGGAATGTCGGCCCCTGGTGCTCAAGCCCTAGAAACATTGGGGATTACGACCGAACGCATAGTGGCCACAGCCTTGACGGTGGCCGGTAGGCAGACCTGAGCCTGACAGCGGTTCTCGGTGCTGTCGTTAGCATAAAGATGGGAAGAAGAGTATGAAACTACCGCCCATTACGGCGATGTCCGATCTGAATCTTAGCGGTAAACGGGTTTTGATCAGGGCGGACCTTAATGTTCCCGTTCGTAATGGCGTGGTAACTAGTGATACTCGTATTCGCGCCACGGTTCCCACCATCTCTGGAGCCGTAGAGCAAGGCGCTAGCGTTGTGGTGATGTCGCACCTGGGTCGTCCTAGCGAGGGTCATGTTGATCCCGAAGCTTCCCTGGCTCCGGTAGCCGAGAGGCTGGCAGAATTGCTGAAGATGCCCGTCCCGCTGTTGGCCGAGTTAGAACAGGCTGAGGGTGTGGCCAGGGGTCAGGTTGCGTTGTTGGAAAATGTTCGCTTTTTTACTGGTGAAAAATCAGACGCAGATGAACTTGCCCAGCGCATGGCGGCTATATGCGATGTTTTTGTCATGGATGCTTTTGGCACAGCGCATAGAGC
>JAYYHB010000330.1:0-2503 GCA_036157095.1 Pseudomonadota bacterium | reverse complement strand
ACCCAGTGTCGCTCTGGCAATCCAGTCAGAGCGCAATTGCTTTCCAGAAGAGCGGAATCAGCGGTTTTAGACTGCCAACTACCAATCTGCTCGTCCATTTGCGGTTTAAGCTGGCATGCTCCGCGTCCATGACGACCTCTTACAATCCGGCTGCTGGCACCGCACTTCCGGGTACTCGACCGCACTTCACTCAAGCGATCAAGCCCCTGATTTTGCTAGGTTGGCCCATGGTACTGACTCAGCTCTTTATTATGGGCACAGGCTTCGTTGATACGCTTATGGCCGGCCGTTATTCCGCCACTGATCTTGCAGGCGTATCGCTAGCAGGCAATGTGTTGTGGCCATCGTTCATGCTGTTTAACGGCGTGACCATGGCGCTATCGCCGATCACCTCGCAACTTCGTGGCGCAGGTCGTACAGCAGAAGTTGGTCGTCAGATACGGCAAGGACTTTGGCTGTGTATGGCTAGCAGCACGATTTTGATATTCATCCTGCTCAACGCTTCGTTTCTGTTCCGTCTTGCTGAAATCGATCCTAACGTCTCGCGTATTGCCAGCGAGTATTTGCAGGCAGTTAGCTGGGGCATCCCACCAGTGATTCTCTATGTAGCACTGCGACATACGGCCGAGGGTATGGGTCTTACCCGCCCGCCCATGCTCATTGCTGGTAGTGTCTTACCTTTGAACGCCTTGCTGAACTACGCCCTTGTGTATGGCAACTGGGGGGCACCAGAACTTGGTGGCGTAGGCTGTGGCTGGGCAACGGCAATCGTTTTTTGGGTCGAACTTGGTCTGATGGCTTTCGTCGTGCGCTTGCGTCAGTTCAAAGCGACCAAAACTTTTGCCGAATTTAACGTGCCTAACCTATCTGTTATGTGGGATATCTTAAAGCTGGGCGTTCCTATCGGCATCGCAATATTTTTAGAAATGGCGATGTTCGCTGTGGTGAGCTTTTTGGTCGCAGCCCTTGGCGTCATACCCATGGCCGCTCACAGCATAGCCGGCAACTTAAATTGGCTGACCTACGTCATTCCTATGGGTATGGGTTCGGCAGCAGGCATTCGAGTTGCGTTTTTGGTGGGTAGTGGCGATCTCCTCGCCGCACGCGTTACCGCTGGTGCGGTAGTTAAATTCGCGATTGCTTATGCTCTCGTGGTAAGCATTTTGTTGGTTCTTTTCCGCGTATCACTGGTAGCAATCTACACTACAGATATTGAGGTGATTCAGCTGGCGGCTTCCCTCTTGATTCTGATCGCTGTCTATCAACTGGTAGACGATACCCAAGCGGTCATGATCGGTTCCCTGCGGGGCTATAAGGACACCACGATGCCCATGGTTTTCAGCTTAGTGGGATTCTGGATTCTCGCTCTGCCTCTGGGTTACTTGTTGGCAACAGGCGCATTGAGTGAGCAGCCTCTAGGTGTCTTCGGATATTGGCTCGGCATAACCGCTGGCCTAGCTGTTGTGGCGATAATGATGTCCATACGACTGCGGGGATTGAGCGCGAACCCCGAAAAAATTCGGCGATTCGCTTTGCGTGGGGGATAACTGCTGATACACATGGTGTATCGGCTTCTTCGCGCAAACAATTTACTACCCCGCAGATGCAGTGTACTTAGGGTCTTTGAACTCAACTTCATCGTTTTTGCTACTTGAGAAGACCAATGCTCCATCGGCTATTGGACCTTTTCGAAGCATCTTTCTATCACTGAGAAAGTCTTGGGTGTTGCGCCAAGGACCGGAACCTTGTTTCGGGAAAAGATGCATCGCGCGCCGCATGTAACCGGCAGGAAAGTTGTCGATCCAGGGAAGGCTTCGCATGCCGTCGTCCTCCTCACGCAACTGCGGTACCACTCGATCGGCCCCGACGTTATCCATATGTCGAAGCAATCGACACGCCCATTCTGAGGTCAAATCCGCGCGCAGTGTCCAAGATGCGTTAATGTACCCGAAAGTACTTACGAGATTCGGCACCTCGGAATACATCATACCGCGGTAGGTGAAGGCGCTTGAGAAATCTATCGCCTGACCGTCCATTGTAAAAGGGACATCGGCCAGAACCGAGAGCTTCAGCCCGGTTGCTGTTACTAAGATGTCAGCGGGTAATTTCATGCCGGACTTAAGTTGCAACCCATCGTTAGTCACGGTGTCGATCTCATCCGTAACGACTTCGACTGAACCGTTTTTGATTGCTTTGAACAAATCGGAATTTGGCACCAAGCATAGTCGTTGGTCCCAAGGGTTATAACGCGGCGTGAAGTGCCTTTCGACGTCGTAATCCTCTGGAAGCATCCGCTTGACGAGCTTCAACAGCTGCGCGCGAACTTTTTCCGGAGCCTTTCGTGCACGTTTGTAGAAAAAGTCCTGCAGCCAGACATTCTTAAATCGAGTCAGTGCATAAGCCCAGTTGTCAGGCAGAATCCTGCGCAAGAAGTTGGCAATGGCGTCTTGATCTGGCATGGACACCATGTAGGTTGGCGAACGCTGCAGCATAGTAACCTGAG
>JAYYHB010000329.1:0-7065 GCA_036157095.1 Pseudomonadota bacterium | reverse complement strand
AGGGCACTGCCTCGTCGTCACTAACCTTAGTGCGCTCATCGTTTTGCTTAACCAGCTGCGTAATCTGTGCCTGCAGCGCCTTCGCCTGGCTTTTTTCATTGCGTTGTTGAGCAAGAGCCTTGTCCCGAGCCGCCTTTTCCGCCCGTTGCTGGGCAGCCTTGGCTTTTACTTTCTCGGTTTCCGATTGGGTCGTACTAGACTGCCCATCCTTTCCTTTCTTGCCCTTGGCGCTCTTTCCTTGCTGTCGCTGAGCAGTTGTCTCGGCTCGCTTAGAGCGTTCGGCTTTCTTCGCTTGTGCTGTGGTGGCGAGCCCGGCTTTGACCAGTTGATCTCTCAGACTTTGAGACACGACCGTCGATTCTCCTATCTCGTGGTTTGCTATCCGCCCTCTATGCGAGGAATCAGAAAGACCTCTGCATCTGCGGGAATCGGCTGAGTCCAATCGTCTCGGTAGATCTGACCGTTGATAGATACCGCCACTCCTCGATCCAGCAGCTGCTCAAAATCGGGGTATCTCTCTGTCAGTGAGGCCATAATGTCGGCAATGGTCTCGGCATGAACGCTCACGCTGCTGCCGGGACCATCATCGAGCTTAAAGGTACTGCTTAGGCTAACTCGCATGTTCCAAAGTATCGATGGCTGCCAGCACCCGTGGCGGCGACATAGGCGCATGGGACATGCGAACGCCGGTTGCGTTGGCAATGGCATTACCAACGGCCGCCAACGGAGGCACGATCGAGGTCTCACCTACACCTCGTATGCCGTAGGGATGCAGCGGATTTGGGACCTCGAGGATTTGGGTGTCAATGAACGGTAAGTCCGAACAAACCGGGATTCGGTAATCCAGAAACCCAGGGTTTTGTAAACGACCATCATCGCCGTATATGTATTCCTCATTCAACGCCCAACCAATACCTTGTGTGGCGCCGCCTTGAAATTGTCCCTCTACGTAGTCTGGGTTAATCGCCTTACCTGCATCTTGCACTACCGTGTAGCGAATAATGGTCGAACGACCCGTTTCGGGATCGACCTCTACGTCGCATATGTGGCTGGCGAAACCCATGCCCGCACCATCAGCCACAACCTCATTGTGGCCCGCAATTGGCCCCCCGGTGCGACCAGACTTCGCTGCAATCTCTTTTAAAGACAGTGGGGGCAGGTTGCCATGACTATCTCCAGTAGCGATGGCCTGCCCGTTCTCCCAGATAACATCCTCCTCTGTGATGCCCCACATTTTCGCGGCGCGTTGTTTGAGGACACCGATGGCGTCCCGAGCGGCAAAAACAGTGGCCATTCCCGAGGAGAAAGTTCCGCGACTGCCCTCGGTCATGTCGTTGTGACCGAGGGATGTGGTATCGGCGATGTTGGCGCGCACCTGCTCATAAGGAATCCCTAACTCTTCTGCGGCGATCATTGCCATGGAAGAGCGAGACCCGCCCACGTCCACGGTGCCCAGGGTTAAATTCACCGTACCGTCGACGCCGATATTTAGATCGGTACAGGTCTGGCCGCCGATATTAAACCAAAATCCGCAGGCGACCCCGCGACCCTGATTTTTCTTCAGCTTTGCGCGCATATGAGGATGGTCTTTAACCGCCTTCAATGTGTGCTCGATACCAATGGGTCCATAAGTTGGTCCGTAAGGTGCCAAGGTTCCCTCACGAGCAACGTTTTTCAGGCGCATATCGATCGGAGCAATTCCAACCTCTTTCGCCAACTCATCTATAGTGCTTTCAACTGCGAATGCTGCCATCGGCGCGGAAGGCGCCCGATATGCGGCTACCTTAGGGCGGTTAACGACGACGTCCCAACCAATGGATTGGTTATTTTTAATGTCGTAGCAGGCGAAAGCCGTCATGCAGCCCAACATTGCCCAGTTGCCAGGGAAGGCACCACCTTGGTAACGCATCTCGGCAACCGCCGCTGTAATGGTGCCGTCTTTTTTTGCGCCCATCTTAACGTCGATTGAAGTTGATGAGGTGGGGCCTGTTGCGCGAAATACCTCGTCACGCCCCATCACTAGCTTCACCGGACGGTTCGCCTTGCGAGACAGCGCCAGCGCCACGGGCTCGACCCAGACATGGGTCTTGCCGCCAAAGCCACCACCAATCTCCGACGAAGTGACCTTAAGCTTGGCAATATCCAGGCCTAACAGCGACGCACAGACATTGCGAAACACGAAGTGGCCTTGAGTGGTTACCCAAAGTTCCGCGGTACCATCAGGGTTCACTGACGCCAAGCAAGCGTGAGGCTCGATGTAGCCCTGGTGCGTTTGCTCGGTCTTATAGGACTTTTCAATCACCACATCGGCTTCGGCAAAGCCGGCCTCAACATCTCCGTGGCCCATTTGCGTGCGCGCAGCGATATTAGACGGCTTTTTCGGCTTCGGCTCTATCCCTCGCGTGATGATGCGATCGTGAATGACCGGGGCCGATTCGCACATAGCTGCATCGACGTCTGTGACGTGAGGAAGTTTCTTGTACTTAACATCGATGAGCTTTAACGCCTTGGCAGCGGTCTGCTCGTCGACGGCGGCGACGGCTGCTACCGCGTGACCGTCATAGAGTGCCCGCCCGCGGGCCATACAGTTTTCCAGAATATCAGCCAGACCCTGGTCTTGGCCTGTCAGGTCAGGGAGGTCAGCGCTGGTAATAATGGCTTTCACACCAGGAAGTTTTTCCGCCTTTCCAACATTAATTTTTAAAATGCTCGCGTGAGCATGAGGTGAGCGCAGCACCCGACCGACTAACTGACCCGGAGCACTCGCATCTGCGCCATATCGCGCTTTCCCTGTGACCTTGTCGATACCATCAGGCCGGTTAAAGCGAGTTCCAACGACCTCATAGTTCTTTTTGTCCACGTACTTTTGATCGTGACCCATTTTTTTCTCCATTTATTCCTTTTCCGATGCCTAACGGCGCTTTTTGCCGGCTTTGCGCATGTCTTTTGCCGCGTCTTGCACAGCGCGTACGATTTTGTCGTATCCCGTGCACCGGCAAAGGTTGCCCGCCAAGGCGTAGCGAATTTCGGTTTCATCCGGATTCGGGTTGCGATCCAGCAGAGTTTTCGCAGCCACTAAGAATCCTGGTGTACAAATACCGCACTGCAGCGCGGCATGATCAATGAACTTTTGCTGCAACACGTGCAATTCACCGTCTTGGGACAGCCCTTCCACAGTCGTCACTTCGCGACCCTCAGCCTCGACACCCAAAACCAGACAGGAGCAAACTAAGCTGCCATCCAAGGTCACGCTACATGCACCGCAATCACCTGTACCACAGCCTTCTTTCACGCCGGTTAGGCCAACTCGGTTGCGCAGAGCTGTCATCAGACTCTCGTCGGTGGGGCAGGCGAATTGGACTGGGTCGCCGTTAACCGTCGTTGAAACTAGGGTTGCGTTACTCATAGGGCACCTCCGGCTCGTTGAAAGGCAATTTTTGCCGCGCGCTTCGCGAGCACACCGGCAACGCGGGTTCGGTACTCGACGGTTCCGCGTTTGTCGTCGATTGGGTTACAGGCAGCGCTGCAAGCAGCAGCTAGTTTTTCTAAAGCTGCTTCATCAAGCTTGCTTCCAACTAAGGCACGCGCTGCCCCGGGCACGACCACGGCAGTGGGCGCTACCGCACCCAGGGCCACCTTGGCTTTTTTCACAACGCCGCGGTCTAGCTTTAGACTGATCGCCACACCAACGACGGCAATATCCATCTCGGTGCGGGGGATAAAGCGTAAGTAGGCATCGCCGGTTCTGGCTTCGGGCTTTGGTAGGGAAATGGCCTCGATTACTTCGCCCTTGCCAAGACAGGTCTTACCAGGGCCCAGAACGACTTTTTCAACCGGTACGGTGCGTTTCTTCTGCGGACCAACGATGACCGCTTTCGCGCCGGCGGCAATCATAGCGGGTACGCTATCCGCGGCAGGTGATGCATTACACAGATTGCCAACGAGTGTGGCCCGACCTTGTATTTGGTCTGAACCGATCAAGTTGGCTGCCTCTACCAATCCAGGCCAAGCGGCTTTGAGCCCCTTGTGCTGCCCGATCATTGAGCCAGACACCGCCGCCCCTATGACAAAGCCCTTGGCTGAAGTTTGGATTTGATCAATTTTGGGAATACGTTTGATGTCAACAACCAAGTCCGGTTCGACCATTCCCATCTTCAACTTCACCAGTAAATCCGTACCGCCTGCGAGCAGAAAGGCAGCGCCTTTCTCCTTACTGAGCATACCGGCGGCTTCTTTCGCGGATGCAGGTGTTGTGTATC
Source organism: Pseudomonadota bacterium (assembly GCA_036157095.1). Lineage (GTDB taxonomy): Bacteria > Pseudomonadota > Gammaproteobacteria > Pseudomonadales > Azotimanducaceae > UBA4421. The sequence goes on along the minus strand of JAYYHB010000329.1, from coordinate 2,806 downwards.
TCATTGCTTCCCCCTCTTAACCTATGTGAATTTCACGTCAAAATAATCGCAGAAAATGCGTCATCGTGCACTCTCCAACTGCATTTCTGCCTGGCAGGCCACCTAAAGCTTAAAATTGCCTCCCAGTCCGCCAAAAATCAATGCAGCGAGGGCGGTACTGTCGGTGTAAGCAATAGGTCCAAAAAATGCACAACAGGCACCGGTCAGGGACATGGTGAACGACAGCAGAGCCAAATCTGGATGTTTCAGCATAGTCTCATCGCCTTCGGCTATGCTGGGATGACCTCAGCACTAGCGGCGAATTTCATGCCTTACTGCAAGCTAACTTGACCTCTGTTGCACCTTGGCTGTTAGATGGCGCAATGAGCACTACATTAGACGAGCAAAAAGTCACCGAGGCATTTCATTGGCACTGTCGTCATACATGGCGACAGTCATCGGTGAACACTCTTTGGTGTTTGCTTGGCTGCTCCATTGGCGATCTAGGTACCATTGCCTACTTCCAATACACAGGCATCCCCTGGCCCGTTTGGGCGATCATGACACTTGCGATCTGCAATGGTCTGTTAACTTCAATTGCACTTGAAACTCTCATCCTGCTGCGTCAGATGACCTTAAACGCAGCCTTCAAGACCGCGATCGGCATGTCATTGATCTCGATGATCGGAATGGAGTTAGCCATGAACCTGGTCGACGTGGCCGTAACGGGTGGCGCCATTTTGACCGTTGAAGTGATCCCGCTGATGTTACTAGCGGGATTTCTCGCCCCCCTGCCCTATAACTATTGGCGCTTGAAAGCCTTGGGTAAAGCGTGTCACTAAGCAAGCTCTAGCCGCCGATTGTTGTAGCGGAATGGCCGTCCTATTGAGTCGCCAGAAAAGCGTCATGCAGCCGGTGGTAATATCGGCAGGCCGCAGTCGAGCGCTTTGCAGGTTTCCGGAGAAGTTCTTCACATTGATTCGGCTTCTCTGACTAGAAGAAATTGGCGTTGATAAGACTCATCAACCCCTATCACCTTCAAGTTGCTTCATGCAGTGCGGGCAACCGAATTTCAAAAGATTTGAGTAACGCCAAATCAGAACGCACTTGCAGATGGATCGAGAGCATGGCACTAAAATGAAATAAGAGAGCCGCCGTGTGGGCATCCCCCTAAAAGGTACGATCTGCGTTATCCACAAATGTCTTCTGATAGTCTACTGCGCGCGTAGAAAAAATTTCCAGCGCGCAGCCTTAACGCCTTAAAGAAAGTGCTTCGTGGATTTCTGCCTTGGCATCATCAACAAGCGGATGTTCATTGAAGGCACTGTGCGGCAAAGCTTCAAGCGCCCAAGATCCAGAGGCGGGAGTTTGCGCAGAATCGGCTGACACCCCGGTGAATGGCCTTAGATAGAAACAAACTTGAGCAACACGGATACCCGATGCCTCGGCAGAGGATCCCTCCCTGACTGGCAAATACCCTAGGTGTATTTAGTGGTTTAGCTTAGAGCGTTGACATTTTTTTGCCGACGAACGGACAAATACTGCATCGAAGGTAGGAAAGACCAAGCCGCAGAAAGATCCCAACGTCTCGAGGGAGGGAAAAAGACGCCCCTCAAGCAGTTCAAAAAATCCTTTTCAGGATCTGCGAGTAACGACAACCGGCATCTGGGTGTAGCCGTTCACAAAGGATGAAAACGTTCGCTCTGGTTCCGCCTGCACCTCAATGGTGTCAAAACGCTGTAGGAGTTCTTCCCACAAGATGCGCAGCTGAAGTTCAGCGAGGCGGTTGCCCATACAGCGATGAATACCAAAACCGAAAGACAAGTGCTGTCGAGCGTTCGGCCGCTGGATATCAAGTCGATCGGGGTCTTCAAACACCGAGTCGTCGCGGTTCCCGCTGACGTACCACATGAGGATTTGATCATTCTTTTTTATCTGCTTGCCGCCAATCTCAATGTCGTGGTTGGCTGTTCGCCTCATGTAGGCCAAAGGCGTTTGCCAACGAATCACCTCTGCCACCATCTGCGGGATCAGGTCTGGATTCGCTTTAAGTTTGGTGAATTCATCCGGATATTGATTCAGGGCATACACGCTGCCTGACATGGTGTTTCGGGTGGTGTCGTTACCGCCGACAATCAGCAGCAATAGATTTCCTAAGTACTCCATGGGCGATAGATCCTTGGTGTCCTTACCATGGGCCATCATAGAAACCAAATCGTGGCCTGGATTTTCCAGACGTTCTGCCTTTAATCGTTGAAAATACTCAAGACACTCCAGCAACTCATCGCGTCGCTGTTGTGCACTTTCAATGATGCCACCAGGCTGTGGAATCGCGAAGGTAATATCCGACCAGCGAGTGAGTTTACGGCGATCCTCAAACGGAAAGTCAAACAGGGTTGCCAGCATCATCGTCGTTAGCTCAATGGATACGGTTTCTACCCAGTCGAAGGTCTCGCCTACCGGCAGAGCGTCCAGCACGGTGCGAGTGCGTTCACGTATTAGCGCCTCCATGTTGCCCAAATTAGTGGGTGAAACAGAGCCAGCGACAGTCTTGCGCTGAACGTCGTGGGTGGGCGGGTCCATGGCAATAAAGGTGCTCATGTTGAGCATACCCTCTGGTAGCTCGGCGCCAACGGGAAAACCCAGCACGATACCATGCGCTGAGCTTAAATTTTTCCAGTCTGTATCGACCCTCTTAATGTCCTCGTAGCGGGTAAAAGACCTGAAACGGCCGGCAATGTCTGTCTCGTTGAAGTGAACCGGATCTTCTGCCCGCAAACGAGCGAAATACTCATGCCATCGATGTTCACTGAAGAGGCGCGCATTG